>JAJTBQ010000107.1 GCA_021286835.1 Thiomonas sp. | reverse complement strand
GCGTGAACGACACCTACGGCCACACCGCCGGCGACGAGGTCATCCGTGCCGTGGGACAGCTCATCCGCGACTGCATCCGCGCCGAAGACAGCGCCGGCCGCTACGGCGGTGACGAATTCGCCGTGCTGTGCCAGAACATCGACATGGCCGACGCGCGCCCCATCGCCGAGCGCATCCGCACCCAGTTGCTGACGCTGCGGCTGCCGGATCACCCCGAGCTGCGCCTGAGCAGCAGCATCGGCCTGGCCGTGGCCGCGCCCGGCTACGCCTACCTTCAGGCCTGGATGGCCGCGGCCGATGCCGCGCTCTACGCCGCCAAGCATCAGGGCCGCAACCAGGTGGCCAACCTGCCTCTAACGGCGGCCCTGCCCTGAGCGCACCGGCGTCCCGCCAGGCCGGGCCATCGTCTCGCGTCTTCATGGAAAATCCAGGTTGAGCGGCAATAGTTGACAAATCGCACCCCGAACAAGGCGCGGGCCCCTTCAATCGACAGGTTGCAGCCTTTACATTTCTTGTCATTGATGGGCTCCCACCACGCCGCCATGCCGCAAGCCGAGATCAGCACCGCACCGCAAGCCATTGCGGCGGCCCGCGTGCGTCTGCTGCTGGGTACGGTGCCGGTGTCGGCCGTGACCAATGCCTCGGTAGCTTTCATCGCCACAAGCCTGCTCCACGGCAGCATGCCGAGCGGGGGCTTTCAGGCATGGGGCGCCGGCATGATCGGTCTGCAGATTCTGCGCCTGCTGCTCTGGGCGGTCTGGCGCCGCCAACCGGCCGAGTCGCTGGCGCAGGCGCATCGGAGTTGGCGGCTGCGCGTGCTCCGCGGGGGTTACTGGCTGACGGGCATCGGCTGGGGGCTCATCCCGATCTTGCTGTTCCCGCAGGACACGCTCGCCCAGTCTTTCGTCGCCTTCTTTCTGGCTGGCGTCAGCGGAGCGGCGGTCGCGGGCCTGGCCTTCGACGCCTGGGCGTCCGGGCTGTTCGTCGTCTCGGTCATTGCCCCGCTGGCGCTGCGCCTGGCACTGGCGCACTCGCCGCTGGCGCTGGCCATGGCGGCCATGGTGGGGCTCTACATGCTCTATCTGGGCGTCGCCATCCGCCGTGGGCAGATCCAGTTTCTGCAGTTGCTCAACTGGCGCACCCGGGCCGATGGGGCGCGGGCACGCACGGCCCGTCAGGCCCAGCTCAACGCCCTTCTCGCCGAGATCAATCAGCTCGGCGCCAGCGCAACCGACGCGACCGCGCTTTATGCCACGATCTGCCGTGTCGCGGTCCAGGGCGGCATGGCGCCCCTGAGCATCGTGCAACGGGAGACGCCTGACGGCCGCTTCGAAGTCGTCGCGCAATCCGCCGCCCTGCCCGAAGGCGCGCTGGATACGCCGCGCCTGGATCTCGCCTGGCGACAGGACCGGCCCGAGTTCCTCGGCGACGGCCAGACCCTGGATGCCTGCATTCCCTTGCACGCGCGCGGCACGGTCTGCGCCATGTTGCGCGTGGTCTGCCCCAACGCTTCGGAGATGGACGATATTTTGCGCGAGTGGCTGCTGAATCTCGCCGCCAGCGTCGACCGGGGTTTGCAGGCCATCGGGCAGCGCGAACGCATCGACAGGCTGCAGAAACTCTACCGCGCCCTGATCCGCGAAGGCGAGGTGGTGCTGCAGTCACGCAGCGCCGAAGACATGTTGCAGCACACTTGTGACACCCTGGCCACCGACACGCAGTTCCATGCGGCCTGGCTGGCCCGGCCGGACGAAAGCGGCGCGTTTCGCGTCCTGGCGCGCGCCGGGGCGGGCGCCGAGCAGCTCGATCATTTCCGCGTGCACCGCGACGACGCCAATCGGGCGCCCCTGGTGCTGCGCGTGTGGGACACGCAGACGCTTCAGGTCTGCAACGATCTGCTGCACGATCCCGACATGCAGCCCTGGCAGGCTTCGCTGTCGCGCTACCGCTGGCATGCGGCCCTGGCCGCCCCGGTGCGGCGGGGTGGCGCGCTCTGGGGCGTGTTGGTGTTCACCTCGCCCCACCCCCAGGCTTTCGACGATCAGACCATCGCGCTTTGCGAGCAGGTCGCGGCCTTGCTGGGTTACGGGCTCGACGAGCTCGACCTGAAGGAGCGCCTGGGCCATCTGCAGCGCATCGAGGCGCACCGCGCGCGGCACGACACGCTCACCGGCCTGCCCAATCGCTACGCCCTGGAACAATACCTTCCCGAGGTCATTGCCCGCGCGCGTCGGCACGGCAGTGTGTTCGCCCTCGGCATGATCGACCTCGACGGCTTCAAACGCATCAACGACACCTGGGGTCATAGCGCGGGCGACCGCGTGCTGCGCGAACTCACCCGCCGCCTGCAGAGCGTGCAGCGCCAGACCGACTTCCTTGTCCGCCTGGGGGGCGATGAGTTCATCGTGGTGATGGAAGATCTCAATCCGTTGGAAATCCAGACCGGCTTCGCCAACAGCGTGCAGCGGCTGCGCCAGGCCGTGGCCTCGCCTTTCGAAGTGGCCACGAACGTGCATCTGCCGATGGAGATGAGCATCGGCATCTCGGCCTACCCCCTCGATGCGCAAGATGCCGACGGCCTCATGCGGCTGGCCGACAAGGCGATGTACGCGGCCAAGACGCAGCGCAAATCGCCGGTCGAATCCCTCGTCTGAGAACGCCGCCCGAGCCGGTCTACGTCCGGCCCTTCTTGCGCGGCCTCAACCGAGCACGGCCGCCAACACGCCGCGAACGCTGTTGACCACGGCAAGCCGTTCGGCGCGCTGCAGGTCCGAAGCCTGCAACACGGCCTCGCGCACGCCGCCGTGATCGATCAGCCACTGCCGCCCCACGCCAGGCAGCAGACCGCTGGACAAGGCCGGTGTCGTCCACACACCGTCCAGGCACAGCAGCAGTGAACTGCGCCCGCCTTCACACAGCTCGCCGCGCGCGTTGCAGAACACCTCATCGAACGCACCCTGGGCCTGCGCGGCCTGCCAAGCGGCGTCGTACCGCGCACGATGCGTAGTCTTGTGACGCAGGAACAAGTCGGTGGGATCGAGGGTTTCTGCGGCCAGCAGCAGCCGCACCGGCTGCGCAGGCGGCGATGGCATGGGCTGCACATCGATCTCGACCGCGCCCGACTTGCGCAGCACCAGCCGCGTACGCCAGGGCGTGGGCGCCAGTGCGGCACAGGCGGACCGCCAGGCATCAGCCGGGTTTTCAGGCGGCACGGCGGCGATCGGCTCCAGACCTGCATGCGCCTGCGCCAAGGCCTGCCGCAACGCCGGCAGGTCGCAGGCGAAACCGAAGAACGCGGCCGATTGGGCCAGCCGCGCGAGATGCCGCTCGATGCGCCCGCTCTGCGCAGGCCAGACCGCGGCAAAGGTCTCGATCAGGCCGAAGCCCGGGTCGTGCGCGGTGACGAAGCGCAGCTTGTCCCAGCATTCCTGCCACTCGGCGGCGGGCTCGGAGTCGGCCACCACGCCGCTGCCCACACCGAGCCGGAAGGCGCGGGTGCCCGCGGCCTCGCCCGCGGTCTGTATGGCGGCGTCAACTTCCAGGGTGCGAATGGGCACGCTGAACACCGCCAGCGGCCCCCGCGCCGCGGCGCACGGGTCGATGAAGCCCAGCGCGCCGGTATAGAGACCGCGCGGTCCGGCTTCGAGCGCGCGGATGATCTCCATGCTTTTGCGCTTGGGCGCGCCGGTGACCGAGCCGCAGGGAAACAGCGCGGCGAAGATCTCCGCCCACCGCCGGGGAGCCGCCGACTCGTCGAGCACGGCCTGCACGCTCGACGTCATCTGCCACACGGTGGGATAGGGCTCGACGGTGAAGCGCTCGGGCACCTGCACGCTGCCCGGCACGGCCAGCCGCCCGAGGTCGTTGCGCAGCAGATCGAGGATCATCAGATTCTCGGCGCGGTTCTTGGGGTCGGCCGCCAACGCCAGCGCGGCCTGCTCGTCGGCTCGGGCATCGTCCAAGCGCGGCGTGGTGCCCTTCATCGGCCGCGCCCGCAGGGCCGCCCCGTCGCGGGCGAAGAACAACTCGGGCGAGAAGCTCAAGATCCAGCGTTCGCCCAAGCGGGCCAGACAGGAATAGCGCGTGGGCTGCGCCTGCCGCAGCGCGGCATAAAGCGCCAGCGGATGACCGAACACATGGCCGTGCAAAGGCCAGGTGAAGTTGATCTGATAGCAGTCGCCGGCGCGCAGGTGTTCGGCAATGCGGCTCAGCGCCGCGGTGTACTGCTCGGGCGCGATGCCCGGCTGCAAGCCGGCCACGCCGCAGGGTTCTTGCGGCAGGTGCGCCGCCTGGTTCTGCAGCCATAGGCTCACCCCTTGCGCGTCCAGCATGGTGACCGCCTCGAACGCGAGCGCCTCGACCAGCGGCGCGCCCTTCGCATCACGGTCGTGCACGGGCATGTCCGCCAGCGCCACCGCCGCTTCATAGGCCACGAAGAGTGCCGCCTGCAAACCCTGGGCGAGGGCCAGCTCCACCTGCTCGAAGGCTGGGGCGACCTCGTCCTCGGTCGCCGCGCGCCACCGCGAAACCGGGGTGAGCAGCAGGCGGCTGGTGGGCTGCGCGGGACCGGCCTGCGCATCGTCGAACAAGACGAAATCAGCCTGCATGAGCGTTGTCATTTGGGGGAAAACCCCTGTGCCTGTCGGCCGACAAATGCGACTTTTTGTCGCACGAGAACACACGGCCCGCTTTCTAGAGTGTGCGCTTTGCCTTCGTCACGACGCTTCGTCCATCGCCTTTCTCGATCCATGCGACATTCTGCCAGCCCAACCAACCCCTCTCCACGTTTGCTCTCGCTCGCGCTTGCCAGCGCGTTTTGCGGCATCGCCCTGCCTGTGCAGGCTGCGGACGTCACGCTCCCTCCCGTGGTGGTCACCTCGCCGAAAGCCGCCCCGCCCTGGGCCAGTTTTCTGGCCGGCCCCTCGCTCGACGCCAGCCGCGCGCGCACCAGCGACACCGCCAGTTTGTTGAACGGTCTGCCCGGGCTGAGCGTGAATGCCGCGGGGGGCGTGAGCGGTCTGCCCCAGATCAATGGCCTGGCCGACGACCGGCTCAACATCCAGCTCGACGGCATGGGCCTCATCGCCAGTTGCCCCAATCACATGAACCCGGTGCTGTCGTATGTCTCGCCGAATCAGGTCTCCAGCATCATGGTCTATCCGGGCGTGGCGCCCGTGTCCGTTGGCGGCGATGCCATCGGCGGCGCGATCGACGTGAAAACCGCCCCGCCGCAGTTCGCCGCGCCGGGCAAGACCATCGCCGGCGGCGAGGTCAGCGCGGGCTACCGCTCCAACGGCAGCGGCAAGGATCTGGGTCTCTCGGCGCATTACGGTACCGACGCCTTTGCCATCCGCTACGACGGCAGCCTGGCCAAGGCCGACGATTACAAGGCCGGAAGCGACTTCAAGAGCTTCACCGCCACCGGCAATCCCGGCCAGAACCTGGGGCGCGACGTGGTCGGCTCCACGGCCTACGACGTGCGCAACCACCTTCTGGGCATGGCCTGGCGCGGCGACAAGCAATGGCTCGACCTGACGCTCGGCTATCAGGATGTGCCCGAACAGCTCTACCCCAACCAGCGCATGGACATGCTGGGCAACACCGAAAAGCGCTTCGATCTGCACTGGCAGCGCCAGTTCGCCTGGGGTGACCTGGATGCTCGCGTGTATCACGAGTCGGTACATCACTTCATGAACTTCGGCGCCGACAAACAGTATCAATATGGCAATGCTCCGGGCATGCCCATGTACACCGACAGCCACACCACGGGCGCCAAGGTGAAAGCCACCCTCGACCTCAGCGCCACCGACACCCTGCGCATCGGCACCGATTACCAGCGCTATCGCCTGGAAGATTGGTGGCCGGCCTCGGGTACCGGCATGATGGGCCCGGGCACTTTCTACAACATCAACGACGGCGTGCGCGATCGCCTGAGCCTGTGGGGCGAATGGCAGAAGCAGATCACCCCGCAATGGCAGACCCTCGCCGGCGTGCGCGTGGATCAGGTACGCACCGATGCGGGACCGGCCTCGGGCTACGCCAACACCAACGGCATGGGCATGATGATGAACTATCAGGCCCGCGATGCCGCGCTCTTCAACGCCACGAGCCGCGAGCGCACCGACCACAACATCGACCTGTCCTTGCTGTCGAAATACCGCGTCAGCGACACCCTCGACCTTGATGTCGGCCTGGGCCGCACCAGCCGCTCGCCCAACCTGTACCAGCTCTACCCCTGGTCCACCTGGAGCATGGCTGCGGTGATGAACAATTTTGTCGGCGACGGCAACGGCTACATCGGCAATCCCAACCTCAAACCCGAGACGGCCACCACCCTCACCGCCACCGCCGACTGGCATGCCGCCGATCGCGCCTGGGCCTTCCAGGCCACGCCGTTCTATACGCAGGTCAGCGACTACATCGACGCCGTGCAGTGGAACGCCGCCACCAACACGGCGGTGGCCACGCCCGTCACCGGGAAATTCGTCACGCTCAAGTACATGAACCAGGCCGCCCGCCTGTATGGTCTCAACCTGTCGGGCAAGATGCCGCTGGCGCACCACACCGCGCTGGGCAGTTTCGGACTGGAAGGGCTGGTCAACTACACCCGGGGCAAGAACACCGACACCGACGACAACCTCTACGGCATCATGCCCCTCAACGCCCGAATCACCCTCACCCAGACCCTGGGGGCATGGAGCAACGCCGTCGAATGGGTGCTGGTCAAGGCCAAGACCGATGTCTCGCAAGTGCGCAACGAGGTGTCCACCGCGGGTTACGGCCTGCTCAACCTGCGTGCCAGCTACAGCTGGAAGCAGGCGCGGGTGGACTTCGGCGT
>JAJTBQ010000106.1 GCA_021286835.1 Thiomonas sp. | reverse complement strand
TGCCCGATCGAAACGCCGGAAGGCCCGAACATCGGCCTGATCAACTCGCTGGCGCTGTTTGCGCGCCTGAACGAGTACGGCTTCATCGAGACGCCCTATCGCCGCGTGATCGACCGCAAGGTGACCGACCAGATCGATTACCTCTCGGCCATCGAGGAAGGCAAGTACGTGATCGCCCAGGCCAACGCCGGCATGGACGAGAACGGCATGCTCAACGACGAGCTGGTGTCGGCCCGCGAAACCGGCGAATCCATCCTGGTGTCGCCCGAGCGTGTGCAGTACATGGACGTGTCGCCCAGCCAGATCGTGTCGGCGGCGGCCTCGCTCGTGCCCTTCCTGGAGCATGACGACGCCAACCGCGCGCTGATGGGCGCCAACATGCAGCGCCAGGCCGTGCCCGTGCTGCGTCCTGAAAAGCCGCTGGTGGGCACCGGCGTCGAGCGCGTGACCGCGGTCGACTCGGGCACCGTGGTCACTGCCTTGCGCGGCGGCGTGGTGGACTATGTGGACAGCGCCCGTATCGTGGTGCGCGTCAACGACGAGGAAACCCAGGCGGGCGAAGTCGGCGTGGACATCTACAACCTCATCAAGTACCAGCGTTCCAACCAGAACACCAACATCCATCAGCGTCCTCTGGTCAAGCGCGGCGACAAGCTCGCCAAGGGCGATGTGGTGGCCGACGGCGCCTCGACCGACATCGGCGAGCTGGCCCTGGGCCAGAACATGCTGGTGGCCTTCATGCCCTGGAACGGCTACAACTACGAAGACTCGATCCTGCTGTCCGAGCGCGTGGTGGCCGAAGATCGCTTCACCTCGATCCACATCGAAGAGCTGAACGTGCCGGCCCGCGACACCAAGCTGGGCTCCGAAGAAATCACCCGCGACATCCCCAATCTGTCCGAGCATCAGCTTGCGCGACTGGACGAGTCGGGCATCATCTACGTGGGTGCCGAAGTGGAGGCCGGCGACGTGCTCGTCGGTAAGGTCACGCCCAAGGGCGAGACCCAGCTCACGCCTGAAGAGAAGCTGCTGCGCGCCATCTTCGGCGAGAAGGCTTCCGACGTGAAGGACACCTCGCTGCGAGTGCCCTCGGGCATGTACGGCACCGTCATCGACGTGCAGGTCTTCACGCGCGAAGGCATTCCGCGCGACAAGCGCGCCCAGCAGATCATCGACGATGAGCTCAAGCGCTACCGTCTGGACCTGAACGACCAGATGCGTATCGTCGAAGCCGACACCTTCGATCGTCTGGGCAAGCTGCTCACGGGCAAGACCGCCAACGGTGGTCCGAACAAGCTCTCCAAGGGCGCGACCATCACCGCCGACTATCTGGGCGAGACCGACCGCTACAACTGGTTCGACATCCGCCCGGCCGACGAGGCCCTGGCGCAGCAGATGGAACAGCTCAAGGATTCGCTGGAAAAGCGTCGCCACGAGTTCGACCTGATGTTTGAAGAAAAGCGCCGCAAGCTCACCCAGGGCGATGAACTGCCCACCGGCGTGCTCAAGATGGTCAAGGTCTACCTGGCCGTCAAGCGCCGCCTGCAGCCTGGCGACAAGATGGCCGGCCGTCACGGCAACAAGGGCGTGGTGTCCAAGATCGTTCCGGTCGAGGACATGCCGCACATGCCCGACGGCACCACCGTGGACATCGTGCTCAATCCGCTGGGCGTGCCCTCGCGGATGAACATCGGCCAGATTCTCGAAACCCACCTGGGCTGGGCCTCGATCGGCATTGGCAAACGCGTCAACGACATGTTGCAGGCGCATGCCAAGGCGACCGAGCTGCGCAAATTCCTGGGCACGCTGTACAACTTCAGCGGCAAACAGGAAGCGCTGGACAAGCTCAGCGATGCCGAGGTGCTGGAACTGGCGGGCAATCTCAAGGCCGGCCTGCCGATCGCCAGCCCGGTGTTCGACGGCGCCAGCGAGGCGGAAATCGGTCAGATGCTCGACCTCGCCTATCCCGACGCCATCGCCGAGAAGCTGCAGCTCACTGCGGCGAAGAAGCAGGTCATGCTCACCGACGGCCGCACCGGCGAACTGTTCGAGCGTCCGGTGACCGTGGGCATCATGCACATGCTCAAGCTGCATCACCTGGTCGACGACAAGATGCACGCCCGCTCCACCGGCCCTTACTCGCTCGTCACCCAGCAGCCGCTGGGCGGCAAGGCGCAGTTCGGTGGCCAGCGTTTCGGGGAGATGGAAGTCTGGGCGCTCGAGGCCTACGGTGCGTCCTACGTGCTGCAGGAAATGCTCACCGTCAAGTCCGACGATACGCAGGGCCGCACCAAGATGTACGAGAGCATCGTCAAGGGCGATCACATCATCGAAGCCGGGATGCCCGAGTCGTTCAACGTGCTGATCAAGGAAATCCGTTCCCTGGGTCTGGACATCGAACTCGAACGCAATTGAGATTTGTGCCGTGTCCGGTGCGCCTAGCGCGCACCGGATTTCGCATCTGAAGGAGTGAAAGCATGAAAGCGCTACTCGACCTGTTCAAGCAGTTTCATCAGGATGAGCATTTCGACGCCATTCGCATCGGCCTGGCGTCGCCGGAGAAGATCCGTTCCTGGTCGTTCGGTGAGGTGAAGAAGCCCGAGACCATCAACTACCGCACGTTCAAGCCCGAGCGCGACGGCCTGTTCTGCGCCAAGATCTTCGGCCCGATCAAAGACTACGAATGCCTGTGCGGCAAGTACAAGCGCCTGAAGCACCGCGGTGTGATCTGCGAGAAGTGCGGCGTCGAAGTCACCCAGAGCAAGGTGCGCCGCGAGCGCATGGGCCATATCGACATGGCCAGCCCGGTGGCGCACATCTGGTTCCTCAAAAGCCTGCCGTCGCGCCTGGGCATCGTGCTCGACATGGCGCTGCGCGACATCGAGCGCGTGCTGTATTTCGAAGCCTATGTGGTCACCGACCCCGGCATGACGCCGCTGAAGGCCGGCCAGGTGCTCTCTGAAGACGAGTACGCCGCCAAGCGCACCGAGTTCGGCGAGGAGTTCGTGGCCTTCATGGGCGCGGAAGGCATTCATGCCCTGCTGCACAACATGGATCTCGACCTGGAGATCGAGAAGCTGCGCGGCGACATGACCGGCTCCGATACCAAGGTCAAGAAGAACGTCAAACGCCTCAAGGTGATGCAGGCGTTCAAAGATTCCGGCACCAAGCCCGAGTGGATGGTCATGACGGTGCTGCCCGTGCTGCCGCCGGATCTGCGTCCGCTGGTGCCGCTGGACGGCGGCCGCTTCGCGACCTCCGACCTGAACGATCTCTACCGCCGCGTCATCAACCGCAACAACCGCCTGCGCCGTCTGCTGGAGCTGTCCGCGCCTGAAATCATCGTGCGCAACGAAAAGCGCATGCTGCAGGAGGCGGTCGATTCGCTGATGGACAACGGCCGTCGCGGCAAGGCGATGGTGGGGCAGAACAAGCGCCCGCTCAAGTCGCTGGCCGACATGATCAAGGGCAAGAGCGGCCGCTTCCGCCAGAACCTGCTGGGCAAGCGCGTCGACTATTCGGGCCGTTCCGTCATCACCGTGGGCCCGACGCTCAAGCTGCATCAGTGCGGCCTGCCCAAGCTGATGGCCCTGGAGCTGTTCAAGCCCTTCATTTTCCACAAGCTCGAAACCATGGGCGTGGCCACCACCATCAAGGCGGCCAAGAAGGAAGTCGAATCGCAGACCCCGATCGTCTGGGACATTCTCGAAGACGTGATCCGCGAGCATCCGGTGATGCTCAACCGGGCACCCACGCTGCACCGCCTGGGCATCCAGGCCTTCGAGCCGATGCTGATCGAAGGCAAGGCCATTCAGTTGCACCCGCTGGTCTGCGCCGCGTTCAACGCCGACTTCGACGGCGACCAGATGGCCGTGCACGTGCCGCTGTCGCTCGAGGCGCAGGTGGAAGCCCGTGCCCTCATGCTGGCTTCGAACAACATCCTGTTCCCGGCCAACGGCGAACCCTCCATCGTGCCCTCGCAGGACATGGTGCTGGGGCTGTACTACGCCACCCGTGAGCGCATCAACGGCCGCGGCGAAGGCATCGTGTTTGCCGACGTGGCCGAAGTGCACCGGGCCCTCGATGCCAAACAGGTCGAAATCACCAGCCGCATCAGCGTTCGCCTGACCGAGTACGAGAAGGACAAGGCCACGGGCAGCTTCACGCCCAAGACCGCCGTGGTAGAAACCACCGTCGGCCGCGCGCTGTTGTCCGAGATTCTGCCCAAGGGCCTGCCGTTCAGCATCATGAACAAGGCGCTGAAGAAGAAGGAAATCTCGCGCCTGATCAATGCCTCGTTCCGCCGCTGCGGGCTGCGCGAAACCGCGATATTCGCCGACAAGCTGCTGCAGTCGGGCTTCTCGCTGGCGACCAAGGCCGGCATCTCGATCAGCATCGACGACATGCTGATCCCGGAAGAGAAGTACAAGGTCATCGCCCGTGCCGAGAAGGAAGTCAAGGAGATCGAGCAGCAGTACTCCTCCGGCCTGGTGACGCAAGGCGAGCGCTACAACAAGGTCGTGGACATCTGGGGCCGCGCCGGCGACGAAGTCGGCAAGGCGCTGATGAGCCATCTCTCCAACCAGACGGTCAAAGACCGTCACGGCAAGGACGTCCGTCAGGAATCGTTCAACTCGATCTACATGATGGCCGACTCGGGGGCCCGCGGTTCCGCAGCCCAGATCCGCCAGCTGGCCGGCATGCGCGGCCTGATGGCCAAGCCTGACGGCTCCATCATCGAGACTCCCATCACGGCCAACTTCCGTGAAGGCCTGAACGTGCTGCAGTACTTCATCTCCACGCACGGCGCCCGTAAGGGTCTGGCCGACACGGCGCTGAAGACCGCGAACTCCGGCTACCTGACCCGCCGTCTGGTGGACGTGACCCAGGATCTGGTCGTCACCGAGAACGACTGCGGCACGGCCAATGGCACGAATATGCGCGCCCTCGTCGAAGGCGGTGAAGTCATCGAATCGCTGCGCGACCGCGTGCTCGGCCGCGTCGCGGCGGTGGACGTCGTCAATCCCGAAACGCAGGACGTCATCGTGCCCGCGGGCGAGATGCTCGACGAGGACATGCTCGACCTGGTCGAGGCCGCGGGCATCGACGAGATCAAGGTGCGCACCGCGCTGACCTGCGAAACCCGCTACGGCATCTGCGCCAAGTGCTACGGCCGCGATCTCGGCCGCGGCACGCTGGTCACCAACGGCGAAGCGGTCGGCGTGATCGCCGCGCAGTCCATCGGCGAACCCGGCACCCAGCTGACCATGCGCACCTTCCACATCGGTGGTGCGGCGTCGCGTGCGGCCGTCGTGTCCAGCGTGGAGGCCAAGAGCGCCGGTACCGTGCGCTTCACCGCCACCATGCGCTACGTCACCAACACCAAGGGCGAGCAGGTGGTCATCACCCGCTCCGGCGAAGTGCTGGTCACCGACGACCACGGCCGCGAGCGCGAGCGCCACAAGGTGCCCTATGGCGCGACCCTGTTCGTCAAGGACGGCATGGTCATCAAGGCCGGCACCCTGGTGGCCAACTGGGATCCGCTGACCCGCCCCATCATCACCGAGTACGCCGGCCAGATCAAGTTCGAGAACGTCGAAGAAGGCGTTACCGTGGCCAAGCAGGTCGACGAAGTCACCGGCCTGTCCACCCTCGTCGTGATCGACCCGAAACGCCGCGGCTCTGCCAAGGTGGTGCGTCCGCAGGTCAAGCTGCTCAACGAGCAAGGCCACGAGGTCAAGATTCCCGGCACCGATCACGCCGTGACCATCGGCTTCACCGTGGGTGCGCTGATCCAGGTGCGCGACGGCCAGGACGTGGGCCCCGGCGAGGTGCTGGCGCGTATCCCGATGGAAGGCCAGAAGACCCGCGACATCACGGGGGGTCTGCCTCGCGTGGCCGAGCTGTTCGAAGCCCGTTCACCCAAGGATGCCGGCATGCTGGCCGAGACCACCGGCACCGTCTCCTTCGGCAAGGAAACCAAAGGCAAGGTCCGTCTGGTCATCACCGACCTCGACGGCAACTCCAGCGAGTTCCTCATCCCGAAGGAAAAGAACGTGCTGGTGCACGAAGGCCAAGTGGTCAACAAGGGCGAGCTCATCGTCGACGGCCCGGCCGAGCCGCAGGACATCCTGCGCCTGCTTGGCGTGGAAGCCCTGGCGCGCTACATCGTCGATGAAGTGCAGGACGTCTACCGTCTGCAGGGCGTGAAGATCAACGACAAGCACATCGAGGTGATCGTTCGCCAGATGCTGCGCCGCGTTGAAATCAAGGATCCGGGCGACAGCGACTACATCGCGGGTGAGCAGGTCGAACGTTCGCAGGTTCTGGCGACGAACGATCAGCTTCTCCACGACGGCAAACTGCCGGCGACCTTCAACAACCTGCTGCTGGGTATCACCAAGGCCAGCCTGTCCACCGACAGCTTCATCTCCGCCGCGTCCTTCCAGGAAACCACGCGCGTGCTGACCGAAGCCGCCATCATGGGCAAGCGCGACGAGTTGCGTGGCCTGAAGGAGAACGTCATCGTCGGTCGTCTCATCCCCGCAGGCACCGGTCTGGCCTTCCACCAGGCGCGCAAGGCCAAGGATGCCATGGACCAGGCCGATCGTGCAGCCCAGGCCGCAGCCGAACTGCAGGCGCTCGAAGACAGCACCCTGCACTCGGCCGACTCCGACAACGCTTCAGGCCAGCCATGATCCCTGGACGCCCCATTCGCCGCCAAGCCGTGGGCGAGCGGGGTGCCTTGCGCAAAGAATGGTTCTCGAGTATGATTTAAAGCTTCCGGCGCGGGGTGGAGCAGCTCGGTAGCTCGTCGGGCTCATAACCCGAAGGTCGTAGGTTCAAATCCTGCCCCCGC
>JAJTBQ010000105.1 GCA_021286835.1 Thiomonas sp. | reverse complement strand
CAGTATCTGACCTTCACCCTGCAGAACGAGGTCTACGGCCTCGACATCCTGCGGGTGCGAGAAATTCTGGAATACACCCGCCCAACCACCGTACCGATGATGCCGGCCTTCGTGCATGGCGTGATCAATCTGCGCGGCAATGTGGTGCCGGTCATCGACCTGGCGCAGCGCTTTGGCCGCGCGCCCACCGCCTTGCAGGCCCGGACCTGCATCGTCATCATCGAGATCGAAGGTGAAGACGGGCCGCTGGCCGTTGGCGTGCTGGTCGATGCCGTGAACGCCGTGCTCGACATGGAAGCCGAGCAGATCGAGCCGCCACCCAGCTTCGGCACCGGGCTCAAACAAGAGTTCATCCGCGGCATGGCGCGCACCGAGGCAGGCTTCATCATCCTGCTCGATGTCGGCCGCGTGCTGTCGGTGGAAGACATGGCGGGACTGGCCCAGGTGGCCAGCTCGAATGTCTGACACCATCGGGCTCTGACGCGGCATTCGAAGCTCAGAGTCCATCGAGGCTCCAATGACCTGTTTCCCTGATGGGTGAGCGTCCCATTCTGGAACACCTTTCTGGCCGCTCCTTACGCTCATGCAGCTCGTCTCTCCGCTTCTCGTCGATCTGAGCATCATCGCCCTGGCGATCCTGGGCGTTCTGCTGCTTGTCCTGAAGCTGGTCCAACACCTGTGGGGCTCCGGCGCCGCGAGCGCCTATCCACCCGCTGCCCTGCTGTTCACCGCCGGCATCGCCTCGGCGGTACGCCACCGCCTGCCCTGGATGCGCCGCGCCTACCGCCAACGTCCGGATCGCAAGCTCATGCTGACAGCGGCCGTCATCCTGCTGCTGGCCAGTTCGCTCACGGCGCTGTTCACAGCACTGGTCATGGCTGAACATGAACGCCACCGACTCACGCTGAGCATGGAAAACGATCGCGATGCGCTTGGCCGGGGCTTGTTGATGTCGATGGAGGTGCGCGGCAAAGAGCTCGAGCGCTTCTCCGAGAATCCATTGCTGGTCAGCACCCTGCAGAGTTTGCAGAATGGAAGCGCCGGCAGCATCGCTCAGCCCTCGCCGTCCCTGAAGACCCGTCTCGATGACCTGCGCATCATGATGGATCTGTTGGCGCCCCATGAGTACAGCATCACCAATCTTTGGGGTGCCACCGTGCTGTCCAGCGAAGCCGACACGGTTCACCATCCAGGCCTTCCCAGCTTGGCTCCGGCGATGTCGTTCCCAAGCCAGGTCATTCTGCAGCGCGACCCGACAACCCTCGATTTCTACCTGCACCTGCACTTGCCGATCCGCGACGGCACGCAGACCATCGGCCATTTCAGCGCCTCGTTGGCGCTCCCGACTTCAAGCCGCATCGCCCGCGAGCTGACGCGGCGCGCGAAAAACACGGTCATCAAGGTCTGCAGTCTTTCGAGCACCTTGTGGACCTGTCTTCCCAGCCGGCTTGGCGAGTCGCAACAGACCACCGTCCTGACCGCAAACAACCACCCTGTCGAGGCGCAGTGGTCTGAAGGCAAGAGCGGCACGGCCTTCCAGGACGTTGACGGTCAACAATGGCTGATCAGTTACAGCCCGCTTGGAAAGACCGGACTGGGTCTCGCCGTGGAAGTTCCCTCCGCCGAGCTCTACGCGCCCGTGGTCGACACGCTGGAGGCGGGTTTGCTGCTCGTGCCCGGCCTGGTGCTTCTGGGCCTTCTGGCCCTAGGGTGGCAACTGCGCCCGATTACCCAGAAACTGCATCAAGCCAACGCCCAGGTTCAAAGTGCCTTCGAGTATTCCGGCATCGGCATTCTTCTGGTGAGCGGCCAGGGCGATATCCTCGATTTCAATCCGGCCTTCAGCGACATGCTGGGCTACACACGAGAAGAACTGGCTCACCACCGCGTCGTTGACGACTTTCTGCACCCCGAAGACCGAGGCACCGTCAACGCCCAGCTGGGCGGCATGGCCCATGCCGAAGTCGGGGCCTACTGCGCGCACCGCCGCTATCGCCACAAGAACGGGTTGTATCGCATGCTGCAGTGGCATGTTTCCCCTGTAAGCGATGCTGATGGAAAGATCGGATCCATCGTGTGCTATGCCCTGGATGTCACCGATGCACTCGAACACAGGGAAGCAGCCATCCGGCAGACGGCCTTTCTGAATGCCGTGCTCGACAATCTGCAGGAGGTGATCTATGCCTGCGATCAGGACGGCCGAATCATCTACACCAACCACCCGGCAACTCGCGAAGGCCTGAACCACCATTCTGTCAACGGCCTGGGCAGCCTCGATACGTTTCGCCCCATCTATACGCTCGATCGCAAGCCGCTCGCCATGGAGGACCGCCCACTCGAACGCGGTCTGCGGGGCGAAACAACCCAGGGGCTGGAGTATTGCTCGCCGACGGACAACGGGGAATGGCGCTATTTCCAATTCTCCGGTTACCCCTTGCGCGACGATCAGGGGCGCACCTTGGGCGCCGTTTCCATCTCGCACGACCTCACGGATATCCGAGCCGCTGAACGACGCCTCAAATGGCTGGTCGAGCATGATGAGCTGACCGAACTGCCTAACCAGACTCTGGCCATCGAGTCGCTCGAGCGCTGGCTCGAAGCGCGGACCGAGGCCGACGCACGTGAGCTCGCGGTCTATCTGCTCGACATCGATCGATTCCGACAGATCAATGACAGTTTCGGCCATGCTCTGGGCGATGATCTCTTGATCGAAACGGCCGCGAGGCTGAAGGCCGCGATTTCACCGGATGATCTGCTGGCGAGATGGGGCGGCAATGCCTTCGCCGTCCTCCATCCCTGCACCGCAGACCATCAATCCGTCCAAGACGACGCTGACCATCTTCTCGACAGCCTGGGCAAACCCTTTTTGCTCGATGGACAGACCATCTTCATCACCGCCAGCCTGGGCATCGCCCGCGCTCCGCGTGATGGGCGTTCGGCGACCCAGCTGTTCAGCCGCGCCGACCTGGCCATGTACCGCTGCAAGGCCAACAGCCCCGGCCGCGCGCTCTTCTATACGTCCGACATGAGCCACCGGGGACGCGAGCTGATCGAGATGGAAACCGATCTGCGCCATGCCCTCACCATGGAACAGTTCTTCGTCGTCTACCAACCCAAGGTTGGCCTGCAGACCGGCCAGGTGATCGGGGCGGAGGCTTTGCTGCGCTGGCAGCATCCTCAGCATGGCCTGGTCTCTCCCGCGACCTTCATCCCCCTGCTCGAAGAGACGGGTCTGATCGTGCCCGTCGGTCAGTGGGTGCTGAATGCGGTCTGCAAGCAACTGCATGACTGGCAAAAACAGGGCAAGACGCCCCTGCCCATCGCCGTGAATTGCTCCATGCGGCAGTTGCAGGGCGATCTGATTTTGCGGCAGGTCTCTTCGGCTCTCCACGGCTCGGGCATCGCTCCCGGTCTTCTCGAACTGGAAATCACCGAAAGCATGATGCTGCGCGATCCCGAGCATGTCAGCGGGCTGATCGTGCAGTTGCGTGACATGGGGGTGAACACCTCCATTGATGACTTCGGCACGGGATATTCCTCGCTGGCCTCGCTCAAGCGTCTGCCCGTGACCACCCTCAAGCTCGATCGCGCCTTCGTCAAGGATCTGCCTACCGATGCTGACGATGCCGCCATCACGCGCGCCGTCATGTCGATGGCGAAAGCCCTGCACTTGAGCGTCGTCGCCGAAGGCGTCGAAACTCAGGAACAGGCCGACTTCCTGCAACACCTGGGTTGCGAGGCCTACCAAGGCTGGTTGTTCAGCCCCGCCGTGCCGGCCAGGCGCTTTGCAGACTACCTGGCCGATGCCGCCGTCTGCACCCTCGATTGAATAAAACCCATCATGCACACTCTTTCCGACACCGAGCTCAACGGCTTCTCCCGCCTGATGTTCGAAGCCGCGGGCATCACCCTGGCTCCCTCCAAGAAAGCCCTGGTCGAAGGACGGCTGTCCAAGCGCTTGCATGCGCTCGGGCTGGCGACCTTTACCGACTATCTGCAGCACATTCGCCACGACGCCACCGAGCGTCAGCAGGCCATCGACCTGCTGACCACCAACGAGACCTATTTCTTCCGCGAGCCGCGCCACTTCGCCTATCTCTCGGAGCAGATCATTCCCGCCGCCGATCCCTCGCGTCCGCTTCGCGTGTGGAGCGCCGCCTGCTCCAGCGGTGAAGAACCCTACAGCATCGCCATGGTGCTGGCCGAACGCATGGGGCAGCGGCCCTGGGAGATCGTCGCCTCCGACATCTCCACCCGGGTGATCGACCAGGCGCGGCGAGGCATCTACCCCATGGAACGCGCCGAGAAGATTCCCCAGGCCTATCTCAAGGCGTTCTGCCTGAAGGGCACGGGCGCGCAGGAGGGCAGCTTCGCCCTGCAACCGTCGATCCGCGAGCGGGTGCGTTTCCAGGTCATCAATCTGAACACGACCCTGCCCGACATCGGTCAGTTCGACCTCGTCGTCCTGCGCAACGTGATGATCTATTTCGATGCCGACACCAAGCGCGCAGTCTGCCGCCGATTGCTCGAAGTGCTCAGACCTGGCGGTCACCTGTTCATCGGTCACTCTGAAAGCCTGAACGGCCTGGATCTGCCGGTGCGCAGCATTCAGCCCGCCATCTACCTCAAGCCGCAATGAATGCCGTGCTTTCCAAACCCATGCCCGAAGAGGCCCAGGAAGAGCCGCTGGAGATTTTCCTGCAGCCCGGCGAGCTGTACTTTGGCGAGGGACGCACCCGTGTGCGCACCCTACTGGGGTCGTGCGTGGCGATTGCAGTATGGCATCCGCACCTGCGAATCGGCGGCTTGTGCCACTACATGCTGCCCGGACGCGGTGCGCATCATGGCGCCCACCGTGCCCTTGACGGCCGCTACGCCGATGAGGCCATGCTGCTGTTCCTGCGCGACATGCGAGCCGCCGGCACCCGAGCTGAAGAGTACGAGGCCAAGCTCTTCGGGGGTGGACGCATGTTCACCCAGGACAAGCCGCCGCACGTGCATCCAGGCTGCGTCGACGTGCCCTGCAAGAACGTGCTGCGCGGCCGCGAGCTCGTGCGCCAGCATGGTCTGCGCCTCAAGGCGGAGCACCTCGGCGGCGAGGGCCACCGCAACCTGCTGTTCGAAATCTGGAGTGGCGATGCCTATTTGAAGTTCTGGGGACAGAACGCCGAGCAGACCGCCCGCTGATGCGAGCCCCCAAACACACCCCCTACCGGGAGAAGCATTCATGATCCGGCCCGACAAGGTCAAAGTTTTCATCGTCGACGACTCCGCCGTGGTGCGGCAGGTGCTTCAGGCCGTGCTGCTGCGCGACCCCGGCATCGACGTCATCGGCACCGCGCCCGACCCGCTGTTCGCCCTGCAGCGCATGCAGCAGGGCGATTGGCCCGACGTGCTGGTGCTCGACGTCGAAATGCCGCGCATGGATGGCATCACTTTTCTCAAGAAGCTCATGGCTGAGCGGCCGCTGCCCGTCGTCATCTGCTCCACCCTGACCGAGAAAGGCGCGCAGATCACCCTGGACGCCCTGGCGGCCGGCGCCGTCAGCGTGGTCACCAAGCCCCGCGTGGGGCTCAAGGATTTTCTGGTGGACCAGACGGCCGAGCTGACCCAGACCATCAAGGCCGCGGCACGCGCCAATACCCGCAGCCTGCGCCCCGCCGTTCGGCCCGCGGCCAGCGCCGTCAAGGCGCCGGCCCAGTCCACGATCACCCCCAGTGCGCACATCCTCACCGACACCACGGAAAAAATCATCGCGATGGGCATGTCCACCGGCGGCACCGTGGCGCTCGAACGCGTGCTCACCACCCTGCCCCGCACCCTGCCCGGCATCGCCGTGGTGCAGCACATGCCGGAGAAATTCACCGCCACCTTTGCCGAGCGCCTGAACTCGGTGTGCGCCCTCGACGTGCGCGAGGCACGCGATGGCGACCGGCTGATTCCCGGCCTGGTGCTCATCGCGCCCGGAGGCCGCCACATGCAGGTACGGCGCAGCGGCGCCCAATATCACGTCGAGGTACGCGACGGCCCCCCCGTCAATCGCCACCGGCCTTCGGTCGATGTGCTGTTCCGTTCGGTGGCGCAATGTGCGGGGCGCAACGCGCTGGGCATCATCCTCACCGGCATGGGCGACGACGGCGCCCGCGGCCTCAAGGAGATGCACGACGCCGGCGCCCGCACTATTGCGCAGGATGAGGCCAGCAGTGTCGTCTACGGCATGCCCAAGGAAGCCGTCAAGCTCGGCGCCGCGGACCGCAGCCTGGCCCTGGGCGAGATTGGCGCCGCGATGGTGGAGTATGGCCGCGGCTGAGTGCGGCATGAAATGTCGGGGTCTTCCCTGATATAGCGCCACTCTGACGTGTCGTTGCATAAGACGAGGCTGAACACATTCTCGTGTCCGCCCGCGGACTGGATGCGCGGCGCCCGAAGGGCTTGTTCAGCGTTGCCCTAAGTTATTTCTGCGCACAAGAGACACCCTTCCCTGATGAACAATATTCGCATCCGCACCCGCATGGCCCTGGGCCTCCTGGGCATGTTGACCGTCATCGTGATCAATGCCGTCCTGGCGCAACAGCAGTTGGCGCAGTCCAACGCTCGCCTCGATGCCATCGTGCATGTCCAAAGCGAGCGCATCGGCTTGCTCAATGCCTTCTTCACCAACTTCCAGGGCACGACCTCCGCGCTCTACCAGACCTTGCTGAACCCGGCGCATGACGAGGCGCAGCAAGCCCTGAAGAAGCAGTTGACGGCCAACCGCGAAAACACGGCACAGGTTTTCAAGAACCTGAATGCCCTGCCCCCCGACGCCGAGGTCAACGCGCAGCTTGCCGAGATTCAAACCCTCATGGCCAAGAATCGCGAGGTGCAGCAGCAGGTCATCAGCCTCATGAAGCAAGGGCTCTACCCGCAGGCCAGCACCATCTACACCCAGCTGGCTTCGCCCATCGTGCTGGAGATGCACCAGCGCATCCAGACC
>JAJTBQ010000104.1 GCA_021286835.1 Thiomonas sp. | reverse complement strand
GCGCCCGATCAGCGAGACCAGTTTCTGCAAACGATGGCGCAGGGGCTTGCCCAGGTGTCGGTACGTTTGCATGCCTATGCGGTGCTGCCCGATTCGGTGCTTTTGCTGCTCACCCCGCAGACGGTGGAAGACCTCTCCCGCTTCGTTCAGGGCCTGGCGCGGCGCAGCAGCCGGGCGCGCCTGACGGCCCACGCCGAGGCGTCGTCGCCGGTTTCGCGTGAGCCGGCGTGGGCAGGGCGGTTTCAGAGTGCGCTGGTGCAGCCCGGGGATTGGGAATTGACGACCATGGTCTGGATCGACCGCGCGGCTGACCGCGCCGGGCTGTCGGGTACTTCGCCCTGGCTCTGGAGCAGCCTTGGCATCCACGTCGGCGAGGCCCAGACCGCGCCAGCCCGCGGTCCCTCGCTCTCCGCGCCCGAGGCTTACTGGAATCTGGGCAACACCCCTTTTGCGCGCGAAGCGGGCTACCGCGAACGTCTCGCCCACGGATTGACTGCCGTGCAGCTAGGGATGCTGGACGCCGCACTGCGCCGTGGCCTGGCGGTGGGGGATGAACGCTTTCTCCGGCAAATGGAGATGGAAACCGGACGGCGTCTGCAGCCGGCCCGGCGAGGGCGGCCGCGCATGAATGTTGCTTGAGTCGGCGCAAGGGCTGGAGCTTTTAATCTGTCCCTCTTAAAATCTCTTGTTTGATGCTGGCGCCATTAAATGGGGACGGAAAAAAGACTTTTCCTTGCGCCCCCTGCTGCGATGCAGTAAATTCGCAAACTCTTGTCGACTCAATGCGGAGCCTGCCATGTCCACGCCCCAAACTTCCGCCTCCAGCGCCGAAATCGCTGCTCTGTCCCGCGACGGGCTCTATTGCCCGCAAAACGAACACGACGCCTGCGGCGTGGGTTTCGTGGCGCACATCAAAGGGGTGAAGTCGCACGACATCGTGCAGAACGGCCTGCTCATCCTCAAGAACCTCGACCATCGGGGCGCGGTGGGTGCCGACAAGCTCATGGGCGACGGCGCCGGCATCCTGATCCAGATTCCCGACGCGTTCTTCCGCGAGGAAATGGCGGCGCAGGGCGTGGAGCTGCCGCCACCGGGCGAGTATGGCGTGGGCATGATCTTCCTGCCACGCGAAGAGGCGTCGCGCCTGGCGTGCGAACAGGAGATCGAGCGCGCCGTCCGTGCCGAGGGCCAAGTCTTGCTGGGCTGGCGCGATGTGGCCGTCGATGCCGACATGCCGATGTCGCCCACGGTGCGCGCCAAGGAGCCGGTGATCCGCCAGGTGTTCATCGGCCGTGGCCCCGACGTGATGGTGACCGATGCGCTGGAGCGCAAGCTCTTCGTCATCCGCAAGACCGCGAGCCACGCGATCCAGAAGCTCAATCTGCGCCATGGCAAGGAGTATTTCGTGCCGTCCATGTCGGCGCGCACCATCGTTTACAAGGGCCTGCTGCTGGCCGATCAGGTGGGCGAGTACTACAAGGATCTGAAGGATCCGCGCGTCGTGTCGGCGCTGGCGCTGGTGCACCAGCGGTTTTCCACCAACACCTTTCCTGAATGGCCGCTGGCGCATCCGTATCGGCTGGTGGCGCACAACGGCGAGATCAACACCGTCAAGGGCAACTACAACTGGATGCGCGCGCGCGAGGGTGCGGTGTCCTCGCCGGTGCTCGGCACCGATCTGCAGAAGCTGTGGCCGCTGATCTACCCCGGCCAGAGCGACACCGCGAGCTTCGACAACTGTCTGGAGCTGCTGCTGATGGCGGGCTACCCGCTGTCGCACGCCATGATGATGATGATTCCCGAGGCGTGGGAGCAGCACACCCTGATGGACCCGCGCCGTCGTGCCTTCTACGAGTATCACGCCGCCATGATGGAGCCGTGGGACGGTCCCGCCGCGATCGCCTTCACCGACGGCCGCCAGATCGGCGCCACGCTCGATCGCAACGGCCTGCGCCCTGCGCGCTACATCGTGACCGACGATGACCTGGTCATCATGGCTTCCGAGTCGGGCGTGCTGCCCATACCTGAAAGCCATATCGTCAAGAAGTGGCGTCTGCAGCCGGGCAAGATGTTCCTCATCGACATGGAGGCCGGCCGCATCATCGACGACAAGGAGATCAAGAGCCAGCTCGCCGGTGCGCGTCCCTACGGTCAGTGGATCGAAAACCTGCGCATCCGCATCGACGACCTCGATCACCTGGGCCGTGCCAAGCCTTCGCCCATTCCCCTGCTCGACCGCCAGCAGGCTTTCGGCTACACGCAGGAAGACCTCAAATTCCTGATGGCGCCGATGGCCGAGAAGGGCGACGAGGCCGTGGGCTCCATGGGCAACGACGCCGCGCTGGCGGTGTTGTCCAGCCGCGCCAAGCCGCTCTACAACTACTTCAAGCAGTTGTTCGCCCAGGTCACCAATCCGCCGATCGATTCGATCCGCGAGAACATGGTGATGTCGCTGGTGTCCTTCATCGGCCCGCGCCCCAACCTGCTCGACATCAATCAGGTCAATCCGCCCATGCGTCTTGAAGTCAGCCAGCCCGTGCTCGACTATGACGACATGGCGCGCCTGCGCTCCATCGCCCAGCACACCGGCGGCAAGTTCCGCAGCTTCGAGCTCGACATCTGCTATCCCGTGGCCTGGGGGAAGGAAGGCATCGAGGCCCGCATCGCGTCCATCTGTGCCGAAGCCGTGGATGCGCTCAAGAGCGGCCACAACATCCTCATCATCACCGACCGCCACATGAGCGCCGGGCGCGTGGCCATTCCGGCCCTGCTGGCCATGAGCGCGGTGCATCAGCACCTCACCGCCCACGGCCTGCGCACGCAGACCGGACTGGTGGTGGAAACCGGCAGCGCGCGCGAAACCCATCATTTCGCCGTGCTCGCGGGTTATGGCGCCGAAGCCGTCCACCCCTATCTGGCGCTGGACACCATCGCCGAGATGGCGCGCGACCTGCCGGGCGATCTCAGCGCCGACAAGGCCATGGCCAACTACATCAAGGCCATCGGCAAGGGCATGCAGAAGGTGATGTCCAAGATGGGCATCTCCACTTACATGAGCTATTGCGGCGCGCAGATCTTCGAGGCCGTGGGGTTGTCGCGCGATCTGGTCGACAAGTATTTCACCGGCACCATCACCCAGGTCGAAGGCATCGGCGTGTTCGAGGTCGGCGAGGAGGCGCTGCGCATGCACCGCGACGCTTTCGGCGATTCGCCCGTGCTCGCCACCATGCTCGACGCCGGCGGCGAATACGCCTGGCGCGCGCGCGGTGAGGAACACATGTGGACGCCCGACGCCATCGCCAAGCTGCAGCACGCCACCCGCGCGGGCAACTACAACACCTACAAGGAATACGCGCAGATCATCAACGACCAGTCGCGCCGCATGCTCACGCTTCGCGGCCTGTTCGAGTTCAAGATCGATCCCAGCAAGGCCATCGCCATCGACGAGGTCGAGCCAGCCAGCGAAATCGTCAAACGCTTTGCCACCGGCGCGATGTCGCTGGGCTCCATTTCAACGGAAGCGCACGCCACGCTCGCCGTGGCCATGAACCGCATCGGCGGCAAGAGCAACACCGGCGAAGGCGGGGAAGACCCGCTGCGCTACCGGCCAGAAATGCGCACGGGCGCGGCCGGCATCAAGGACGGCGACACCCTGGCTTCGGTGCTTGGGCCTCAGCGCATCGTCAGCGACATTCCGCTCAAGAGCGGCGATTCGCTGCGTTCCAAGATCAAGCAGGTCGCCTCGGGCCGCTTCGGCGTCACGGCCGAATACCTGGCCAGCGCCGACCAGATCCAGATCAAGATGGCGCAGGGCGCCAAGCCTGGCGAGGGCGGGCAGTTGCCTGGTGGCAAGGTGTCGGAGTACATCGGCATGTTGCGCTACTCGGTGCCGGGCGTGGGCCTCATTTCGCCGCCGCCGCACCATGACATCTACTCCATCGAAGATCTGGCCCAGCTCATCCACGACCTGAAGAACGCCAACTCCCGCGCGTCCATCAGCGTCAAGCTGGTGTCGGAGTCGGGCGTGGGCACCGTGGCCACCGGCGTGGCCAAGGCCAAGGCCGATCATGTGGTCATCGCCGGGCACGATGGCGGCACAGGCGCTTCGCCGCTGTCCTCCATCAAGCATGCGGGCTCCGCGTGGGAAATCGGTCTGGCCGAAACCCAGCAGACCCTGGTGCTCAACCGCCTGCGCAGCCGCATCCGCGTGCAGGTCGACGGCCAGATCAAGACCGGCCGCGACGTGGTCATCGGCGCGCTGCTGGGCGCCGACGAATTCGGTTTCGCCACCGCGCCGCTGGTGGTCGAGGGCTGCATCATGATGCGCAAATGCCACCTCAACACCTGCCCGGTGGGCGTGGCCACGCAAGACCCGGCGCTGCGCAAGAAGTTCTCGGGCAAGCCCGAGCATGTGGTGAACTACTTCTTCTTCATCGCCGAGGAAGTGCGCGCCATCATGGCCCAGCTCGGCGTGCGCAAGTTCGACGATCTGGTCGGCCGCGCCGATCTGCTCGACGCGCGCAAGGGCGTCGAGCACTGGAAGGCGCGCGGGCTCGATTTCTCGCGTGTGTTCCACCAGCCCGATGTGCCCGCCGAGGTCGCACGCCGTCAGGTCGAGGAGCAGGATCACGGCCTGGCCCGCGCGCTCGATCACGTGCTCATCGAACGCGCCCGTCCCGCGCTGGAGCGCGGCGAGAAAGTGCAGTTCATCCAGAATGCGCGCAACGTCAACCGTACGGTCGGCGCCATGCTCTCCGGCGAAGTGGCTCGGCGCTACGGCCACGACGGCCTGCCCGACGACACCATCCACATC
Source organism: Thiomonas sp. (assembly GCA_021286835.1). Taxonomy (GTDB): domain Bacteria; phylum Pseudomonadota; class Gammaproteobacteria; order Burkholderiales; family Burkholderiaceae_C; genus Thiomonas. The sequence goes on along the minus strand of JAJTBQ010000104.1, from coordinate 2,207 downwards.
CAGATGGAGGGCACCGGCGGCCAGAGCTTCGGCGCCTTCCTCGCCCGGGGCATCACGCTCTATCTGATCGGCGAGGCCAACGACTACACCGGCAAGGGCCTGTCCGGCGGCCGCGTGGTGGTGCGCCCCAGCCTCGACTTCCGCGGCGATGCGCCGGGCAACATCATCGTCGGCAATACCGTGCTCTACGGCGCCATCGAAGGCGAGGCTTTCTTCCGCGGCGTTGCGGGCGAGCGCTTCGCGGTGCGCAACTCCGGCGCCACCACCGTGGTCGAAGGCACGGGCGACCACGGCTGCGAATACATGACCGGCGGCACCGTGTTGGTGCTGGGCGAGACCGGACGCAACTTTGCCGCCGGCATGAGCGGCGGCATCGCCTACGTCTATGACATCGATGGCCAGTTCGCCAAGCGCTGCAACACCGCCATGGTGGCCCTCGACAAGGTGCTGCCGGCGGCCGAGCAGAAGGCGCAGATGGCCGAGGCGCTGTGGCACCGCGGCCAGACCGACGAGGCCCAGCTGCGCAAGCTGCTGCAGGACCACCTGCGCTGGACCGGCTCGCAGCGCGCGCGTGAACTGCTCGATACCTGGGAAGAGGCGCGCGGCCGCTTCGTCAAGGTGTTCCCGCATGAATACAAGCGGGCTCTGGGTGAAATGGCCGCCAAGCGCGAGGCACAGGCCGCCACGGAAAAAGCCAAGGCGCCAGCGGGCAACGCCAGCGTCCCCGCCAAATAACTGCACTGCATCGTCAAGCACCACGAACAAGGATCGACCATGGGAAAAATCACCGGATTCATGGAATTCGAACGGCAGGAAGAGCAGTACGAGGCGCCCGCCGTGCGGCTCAAACACTGGAAGGAGTTCGTCCACGAACTGCCCGAAGACAAGGCCAAGATCCAGTCGGGGCGCTGCATGGACTGCGGCATTCCGTTCTGCAACAACGGCTGCCCGGTCAACAACATCATTCCCGACTTCAACGATCTGGTGTGGTCGGGCGACTGGAAGAGCGCGCTCGACGTGCTGCATTCGACCAACAACTTCCCCGAGTTCACCGGACGCATCTGCCCCGCGCCGTGCGAATCGGCCTGTACCCTGGGCATCAACGAACTGCCGGTGGGCATCAAGTCCATCGAGCACGTCATCATCGACCGCGGCTGGCATGAAGGCTGGGTGACCCCGCAGCCGCCGACGCACAAGACCGGCAAGACGGTGGCCGTGGTCGGCTCCGGACCCGCCGGTCTGGCCGCGGCCCAGCAGCTTGCCCGCGCCGGCCATGCCGTGACCGTGTTCGAAAAGAACGATCGCATCGGCGGCCTGCTGCGTTACGGCATTCCCGATTTCAAGATGGAGAAGAGCCACATCGACCGCCGCATGGCGCAGATGGAAGCCGAGGGCGTGACCTTCCGCACGGGCGTGCTGGTGGCCGAAATGCCCAAGGACGGCCCCGGCGCGACCGTGGCCAACTGGGCCAAGGAGACCCTCACCCCCGCCCAGTTGCAGGCGGATTTCGATGCCGTGCTGCTGACCGGCGGTGCCGAGTTTCCCCGTGACCTGCCGGTGCCCGGGCGCGAGCTCGATGGCATTCACTTCGCCATGGAATTCCTGCCGTTGCAGAACAAGGTCAACGCCGGCGACAAGCTGAAGAACCAGATCATGGCCACCGGCAAGCATGTGGTGGTGATCGGCGGCGGCGATACCGGCTCGGACTGCGTGGGCACCAGCAACCGTCACGGCGCGGCCAGCATCACCCAGTTCGAGGTCATGCCGCAGCCGCCCGAGCAAGAGAACAAGCCCCTGGTCTGGCCGTACTGGCCGATCAAGCTGCGCACCTCCAGCAGCCACGAAGAAGGCTGCTCGCGCGACTGGGCCGTGGCCACCAAGGCCTTCGTCCCGGGCACCGGCAAGGACAAGAACAAGGTCAAGCAAATCAAGGCCTGCCGCGTCGAGTGGAAAGACGGCCGCATGCAGGAAGTGCCCGGCAGCGAGTTCACCCTGTCCGCCGATCTGGTGCTGCTGGCCATGGGCTTCGTGCATCCCGTGGGCAGTGTGCTGGAGGCCTTCGGCATCGACAAGGATGCGCGCGGCAATGCCAAGGCGGGCACCGAAGACGAGACCGGATACGCCACCAATGTGGCCAAGGTCTATGCCGCAGGCGATATGCGCCGCGGGCAGAGCCTGGTGGTGTGGGCGATCCGCGAAGGCCGCCA
>JAJTBQ010000103.1 GCA_021286835.1 Thiomonas sp. | reverse complement strand
GCCGAAGCGGGCGAGGGCAGGTACAAGGGGCCGGTCTGGCCGCAGGCGCTGAGCAAAACAATCACCCCCAGCGCGGCCATCAGCCGAGATGCGGCACGCAAGAATCGCGGTCGATTAAGCTGTCTGTCCATTGAAAATCAGTGTATCAGCCACCCCATGCCCGACTCGCTCGACGATACCCGTTACCTGCAGATTGCCGAACAGGCCATGGCCGCCATCGAAGCGGCGGCCGACGCGGCCGATCTGGACTCCAAGCGCGATGGTTCGGTGCTCCGCCTGGAGCTCGACAGCGGCGATCAGGTCATCGTCAATCTGCAGCAGCCCACTCATCAGGTCTGGCTGGCGTCGCGCGTGGGCGCCCATCATTACGTGTGGAACGGCCAGCATTGGTGCGACACCCGCACCGGCGAAACCCTCGGTGCCGCGATGCAGCGCGTGATGGCCGCGCTGGGCGCACCCTTGCTGTTCCTGCCTTCGCTGTAGCGCGGGCATTTCGTGCCATGGCGATCAGCTTGCGCCATGCACGGCGCGCTGGTTGGCGTTCGCCTCAATTCGCGCTCTTGAACAGATTGAGAATGGAGTCGCGTTCCTGTGGGGTGACCTCAGGAGCGGGCAAGGGGTCGTTCAGGCCGAGACTGCGCACGCCCGATCCTTCCGCGAAGTTGCTGAAGACCGGTTCGCCGTTCTCCACCACGATGCCCGCCGGCTGCTCGTAGCTGGCCACCGGCACATCGCGCAGGGCCGTCTGCATGTACTGGATCCAGATGGGCAAGGCGAGCGCGCCGCCGGTTTCCTTGTTGCCCAGCTTTTTCGGAGTGTCGTAGCCCACCCAGGCAATGCCCACCAGATTGGGCTGGAAGCCGCAGAACCAGGCGTCCAGAAAATCGTTGGTCGTTCCCGTCTTGCCATACAGATCGGGACGCTTGAGCGTGGCCTGAGCCCGGGCGGCCGTGCCCGAGCGCGTGACCTCCTGAAGCAGACTGTCCATCACATAGGCGTTGCGCGGCGAGATCACCCGCAGCTGTTCATTGCCGGACTGCTGCGGCCTGTCCTGGAAGAGCACCTGCCCCTGGGCGTCGGTGATCCTGCTGATGAGATGGGGCTTGATCAGGTAGCCGCCGTTGGCGAACACGCTGTAGGCGCGGGCCATCTGCAAGGGTGTGACCGTGCCCGCGCCCAGGGCCAGCGTGAGGTAGGGAGGCTGGCGGCTGGCGTCGAAACCGAACCGCGTGCTCCAGGCCTGCGCGAACTTCGGCCCAATGTCCTGCAGCACGCGAATGGCCACCATGTTCTTGGATTGCGCCACCGCGCGTCGCAGACTCATCGGTCCCTCGTATTTGCCGTCGTAGTTTTTCGGCTCCCACGATTCGCCGCCCGTCTGGGCCGCGGAAAAGAACAGCGGCGCGTCGTTCACCACCGTCAGTGGCGTGATGCCTTTTTCCAGAGCGGCCGAATAGATGAAGGGTTTGAAGCTCGATCCGGGCTGCCGCCAGGCTTGTGTGGCGTGATTGAATTTGTTCCGCGCGAAGTCCAGGCCACCCACCATGGTCACGATGGCGCCATTGTTCGGGTTCATGGAAATGAAGGCCGATTGCACCTGCGGCATCTGGGTGATCACCCATTGGCCCGGGCCGTCGCCCGCCAGCCAGACCACCGCACCGGCGCGCAGCTTGGTGGCCGGTTGTGCCTTGTCCGACAGGCCGAGCGCGCGCACCTGGCGCAAGCCGGCGCCGGAGATGTTCAGGATCTGGCCGGCCTCCGTCATCACTTTCACCAGGCTGGGGCTGGCGCTGAGCACCACGCTGCATTGCAGACCATCGGCGGGCGTGCGGTCGGCGCAGGCCTGTTCGATCGCGCCGGGAATGGCCTCCACCGCAGCGGGCAGGTCGATGAAGGCATCCGGGCCGCGATACGGCTGGCGCAATTCGTAGGACAGCACCCCGCTCTGCACGGCCCGCCAGGCGGCCAGCTGATCCCGGGCGCGTATGGTGGTGTAGACGTTCAGGCCGCGGGTGTAGGCCGCCTCCTGATATCGGTCGAACACCATCTGGCGCGCCGCTTCGGTGATATAGCCCGCATGAATATCACGATCGCTCTGGTTGGTACGCAGCGCAAGCGGTTCGTCGCGCGCCTGCTGCGCCTGGGCTGCCGTGATCCAGCCCAGTTGCTGCATTCTCGCCAGCACATGCAGTTGGCGCTGGCGCGCACGCTGAGGATTGCTGACCGGGTTGTAGGCCGAAGGCGCCTTGGGCAGTCCAGCCAGCATCGCCATCTGCGCGAGCGACAACTGATCGAGCGGCTTGGCGAAATAAGCCTGGGAGGCCGCCGCAAAACCGTAGGCCTTGCGCCCCAGGAAAATCTGATTCATGTAGAGCTGCAGGATCTGGTCCTTGCTCATCTGCTGCTCGATCTTCAGCGCGAGCAGCACCTCGAACAGCTTGCGGGTGAAAGTCTTCTCGCGCGACAGATAGAAATTGCGGGCTACCTGCATGGTGATGGTCGAAGCGCCCTGACTGCGCGACCGCTCCATATTGGCCACCAGGGCCCTCGCCACGCCGGGCCAATCGATGCCGCCATGTTCGTAGAAGCGATCATCTTCCGTGGCAAGCACGGCCTTTTTCATCAGATCGGGAATCTGTCCGATCGGTGTGAAGACCCGGCGTTCCTCGCCGAATTCCCCCAGCAGCACGTTGTCGGCCGAATAGACCCGTAGCGGCAACTGGGGCTGGTAGTCCTGCAGCTCCGTAATATCGGGCAGGCGTGGCCAGCTGAAAATCAGAACCAGCCCCACGATGAGCACCGCCGACACGCACAGACCCACCAGCGAGGCCATCAGCCCGATCAGCGCGCGCAGCCACCAGGGTGAGCGCGACTTTGGGGCCGGAGAGGAAGAGGAGGCAGGGGAGGAGCTCATCGAGTCGGGCGGACGCGAAGTTCCGCAAGAGGCGGGCGCAGGACAGGGCACACACCGGGGGAAGGCCACCGCATGCCCGCGCGCCAAGGGGCCGGGCGATGCGGCAAGAAATTTTGTTGCAAATTATAAAAATCCGCGCGCTTGTGCCGTAAGAATCCACAAAGCAGGTTCGATCTAGTGTCGTGGGAGTTTTGCAACGCTTTTGCGGCAGGGCGGGCTTTTCACGTTATTGCATCAAGGACTTGTTGGTAGGATCGAAGAAAAAATCTCAGTTCTTAGGATCAACAAACCGTAGTGCAAACGGGGCTGGCACGCATTTCGATGCGCCAAAAAAGCTGGCCTTCGATTTTGCGCACACTGTTGCAAATCAATCGGGGGGTCGTCAGTGGCCACATTTGGCAGTCTGTTCCGCAAGCGCTATGCGCCCATGATCGGGCTGGACATCAGCAGTTCCAGCGTCAAGCTCGTTGAGCTCGACATGGACGACCGTGGGCAGTACACCTTGTTGCGCGCCGCCATGGAACCGCTGGAAAAAGGTTCCGTGGTCGATGGCAATATCGAGAAGCTCGATGACGTCGTCGAGGCCGTGCGCAAGGTCGTCCGCAAGAGCGGCACCAAGGCCAAGCAGGTTGCGATGGCCCTGCCGCCGTCCGCGGTCATCACCAAGAAGATCGTTCTTCCCGGCGAACTGCGCGAAGAGGAGATCGAGGTTCAGGTCGAAAGCGAAGCCAATCAGTACATCCCGTTCGCCATCGACGAAGTTGCGCTCGATTTCAGCATCCTCGGTCCCAGCGCCACGTCGCCCGGCGACCAGGAAGTGCTGATTGCCGCCTCAAGGCGTGAGAAGGTGGATGACCGCCGCGGCATTGCCGAGGCCGCCGGGCTCAAACCCGTGGTGATGGACATCGAGGCCTTCGCTTCGCGCCTTGCCGCGCAACGTCTGATCGAGCGGCTGCCGCGGGCGGGTCTTGATCTGCTCGTCGCCTTGTTCGAGGTCGGTGCAACGTCCACGAGCCTGCAGATTCTGCGCAATGGCGAAACCCTCTACGACCGGGATCAGGCTTTCGGCGGTGCCCAACTCACCCAGATGATCGCCCGCACCTACGGCTTTTCGCTGGAGGAGGCCGAGGCCAAGAAGCGCGCAGCCGATCTGCCCGACGATTACGCCACGCAGGTGCTCGCACCCTATATGGACAGTCTGACCCAGGAGATCGCGCGGGCGCTGCAATTCTTCTATCGCGCCACGCCGTTTGGCCGCGTTGATTACATCCTGCTCGCGGGCGGCTCATCGGCCCTGCCGGGACTGGCGGAGAAGATCACCGCGACGGCTTCCGTGGCCTGCATGGTCATCAATCCGTTCGAAGGCATGGCGGTGGCCGAGTCCGTGCGCGAGAAGAAGTTGCGCAGTCAGGCGCCGTCCTATCTGACTTGCTGCGGCTTGGCGATGCGGCGTTTTCTGCAATGACGCAGCAACGGGATCTGTCATGAATATCGTGTTGATCAATCTGCTGCCCCACCGGGACGCCAAGCGCAAGAAGCGGCGCGAAGCGTTCTACGCGGGCGTGTTTGCATCCATCCTGGCGGGCGGTCTGGTGTTGGCTCTGGGCTATACGGTGCTGAGTGAAATGATCACCCAGCAGCAAAGCCGAAATGACTTTCTCAAGGCCGAGAATGCCAAGCTCGATGGACAGATCAAGGACATCGCGTCGCTCAAGGCCGAGATCGAAGCGCTACGGGCGCGTCAAGAGGCTGTCGAGGGCTTGCAGGCCGACCGCAATCTGCCCGTGCATCTGTTTGAAGATCTGACCAAGGACGCTCCCGCGGGCGTACAGCTGTCGCAGATCCGCCAGGACGGGGCGACAGTGCTCATCCAAGGCGTTGCGCTCAGCCAGGAGCGGGTGGCCGACTTTCTGCGCAATCTGAGCCGCCCCGACGGCTGGCTCGAGAAGCCCGAGCTGATCGAGATCAGGTCGCAGATTTCCCCTGCGTCGGCTGGCAACGCCGCCCGGGTCGTGGCGCAATTCCAGCTGCGGGCCACCCTCAAGCGGCCCACGCCGCCGGGTGCGGCCTCGGGTGCCGCTCCCGCCTCTTCTGCCCATTCGTGAGGCGACCGATGGCGACCTCCAAATTCTCAAAAATCGACCTGAACGGGATGTTTCAGGACATCTCCGCGCAGTTTCGGGGCCTCAATCCCAACGACCCCGGAGCCTGGCCGGTCTGGCCGCGCAACACGGTTTACGCGGCGGCTTTTCTGCTGACACTCGGTCTGGGCTGGTACGCCTGGCTGTCGGGCACGCGCGACGAACTCACCTCGGCACAGAAAGAGGAAGTGACGTTGCGCGAGCAATATCGCAGCAAGCTCGAACAGGCGGTCAGTCTCGATCTGCTCAAGGCGCAGAAAGCCCAGGTGCAGCAGTATGTCGCGCTGCTCGAGAAGCAGTTGCCGAGCAAGGCGGAGATGGACGCCCTGCTTTCCGACATCAACCAGGCAGGCATCGGACGCGGGTTGCAGTTTGAGCTCTTCAAGCCGGGGCAGGTCGATGTCAAGCCTTACTACGCCGAACTGCCGATTTCGATCAAGTTGCAAGGCGGCTACACCGATCTGGCCGGCTTTGCCACCGACATCGCCAAGCTGTCGCGTATCGTGACGCTCAACAACATTAGCCTGACGGCCAACACGGGCAAGACCGGTGCCCCCATGGTGATGGATGCCACCGCCAAGACCTTCCGCTATCTCGATGCCGATGAGATCGCCGCTCAGGCTCAAAAGGCCAAGAAACCGGGAGGGGCGAAATGAGCTTGCGTAACCTCAGCCCGCGTTTGTTGAGCCCGCGTGTGCGCCTGATGGCAGCGGCTGCGCTTTGCGCTGCCCTGCTGTCAGCCTGCGGCCAGAAGCATGAAGACCTGCGGGAATGGATGGCGCAACAGCGCGCCAGCATGCATCCGCACATCAAGCCCATCGAGCCGCCCAAGCCGTTCATCCCCGCGGTCTACGACCCGGCGATTGGCACCGATCCCTTTTCCACGGCCAAGCTCGAAGTGGGTGCCAAACAGGAAGTACAGCAACTCAATCCCATGCTGCAGGCCGAGCTGGCGCGACCCAAACAGCCGCTTGAGGCCTACTCGCTCGACCAGATCCAGATGGTCGGCAGCGTCATGATCAAGGGGCAGCAGTACGCCCTGCTCAAGGCGGGCAATCTGCTGTACCGGGCGCATGTCGGCGAATACGCCGGTCAGCACTTCGGAAAAATCACCAAGATCACCGATAGCGAAGTCGATTTGAGGGAGCTGGTGCAAGACGCCACAGGCGACTGGGTCGAACAGCCGGCAACCCTTCAATTGCAGGAGAGCACACAATGAAGACGCCTTTCAAACGGCATTTGGGGGCAGCACTGTTGGCCATGGCGGCCGTGCTGGGCGCTGGGTCCGCGCCAGCGCTGGCCGCGAACAACGCCATTCAGAACGTCAGCGCAAGCCGTCAGGGCACGGAAACGGTGGTGCAGATCCAGCTCGCCCAGCCCCTGGCCGCTGCGCCCAATGGCTTCGTGATCGATCAGCCGGCCCGCATCGTGCTCGACTTCCCAGGGGTGGACTCGGCGCTCGATCGCCAGACCGTCAACTTTGAACAAGGCAATCTGCGCGCGGTCAACGTGGTGCAGGCACAGGGCCGTACCCGCGTGGTGCTCAATCTGCGCCAGTCGGCAACCTACAAGACGCAGTTGCAAGGCAATCGCCTGCTGGTTCTCCTGAACGCCACCCACGAGCAGCCCGCGGTCACGTCGGCGGCTACCGGCGCTCCTCAGGCGCAAACGGTGCACTTTGCCGACAACCTCAACACCCAGCAGGTGGCGTTGCGCGCCGTCAACTTCAAGCGCGGCGCCGACGGCGCGGGCCGAGTGATCGTTGGCTTGCCCAACAATCAGGTGGGTGTGGATATTCACCAGCAGGGCCAGAACATCGTCGTCGATTTCCTCAAGACGTCGCTGCCGCCCGATCTGCGCCGCCGCCTCGATGTCACCGACTTTGCCACGCCCGTCACCTCCATCACCACGTTCCAGATGGGCGACAAGGTGCGCATGGTCATCCAGCCCAACGGCGACTTTGAGCAAAG
>JAJTBQ010000102.1 GCA_021286835.1 Thiomonas sp. | reverse complement strand
CTCCTTCAACAGCCACGCGCCGAGTATGACGCCGAACAGCGGCGTCATGAAGGACAGCACGCCCAGGCGTGAGGCCAGGTAATGCCGCAGCAGCCAGAACCAGGCCAGAAAGCTGGCGAAGGAGACGATCACGGTCTGGAAGAACAGCGCCGCCAGTGCAAGAGGCGTGGGATGAAACGTGGTTTGACCAAGCAGAAAAGCGGCGGGCAGCAGCAACACAAAGGCGCCGAGCAGTTGATAAAGCAGCGTCTGGGCGGCAGGCAGGGAAGAGAGGCGGGTGGTGCGCACGACGACGGTGGTGGCGCCCCACGCGATACCGGCCAGAAGGGCCAGCGCGTCACCGATCAGCGTTGGAGCGGGAGCATTCGTCGCAAGGTGCTTGCCGCTGAGAAACGCCACGGCGATACCGCAGAAGGCCATGACGATACCCGCCCATTGCAGCGCAGCAAGTCGCTCGGCAGGGAGCTTCCAGTGCAGTCCCAGCGCCGCGAAGACAGGAGCGGTGTAGAGAAAGACCACGAGGTGAGCTGCCGAGGTATAGCGCAGGCTTTCGCTCACGAAGAGAAACTCGCAGGCAAAGAGGGCGCCGACGATCAGGCCTTGCCGCCACGGGCCCGCCAGAAGCACGGCCTGGCCGCGCGCGCGCATCAACAGGCCCACCAGCAAGGCCGCTCCTCCCGAGCGCAGGGCGATCTGCAGCATGGGCGAGATGTCCTGCACGGTGGCCTTGAGCACGATCTGCTGCAGGCTCCAGACGAGACACAGCAGCAGCATGAGGCCAACGGCCTGCGGATCGAGAGACTTGCGCGTTTCCAAGCGTGGTCGCGAGGCGCTCGCGGCGCTTCAGTTTCCGGCTTCTTCCATCAGCGCCCGGGCCTGGGCAATCTGGCCCCGGTAGGCATCGAAGATCTTGCGCAGGGCGGTCTGCATGTCGGCCTTGGGCGCCCAGTCGAGATCGCGCATGGTGTTGGCGATCTTGGGCACGCGGTTCTGGACGTCCTGGTAGCCGGTGCCGTAGTAGGCGCCCGAACTGGTTTCCACCAGTTTGACGGCCTTGGCGGATTCGGCGTACTCGGGCATGTCGCCAGCCAGGCGCAGCATCATGTCGGCCAGCTCGCGCACCGAATGGTTGTTGGCCGGGTTGCCGATGTTGTAGATCTGGCCGCTGGCCACGCCGTTCTTGTTCTCGATGATCTTCATCAGCGCGTCGATGCCGTCGTCGATGTCGGTGAAGGCGCGTTTCTGGTGGCCGCCGTCGACCAGGCTGATGGTCTCGCCGCGCACGATGTGACCGAGGAACTGGGTGACCACGCGGGAGCTGCCTTCCTTGGCGGAGAAAATGGTGTCCAGTCCGGCGCCGATCCAGTTGAAGGGGCGGAACAGGGTGTAGTTCAGCCCGTCCTGCTGGCCGTAACCGGCGATGACGCGATCCATCAGTTGCTTGGAGCAGGCATAGATCCAGCGCGGCTTGTTGATCGGACCGTAGATCAGCTGAGAGTTCTCGGGGTCGAACTCGGCGTCGGTGCACATGCCGTACACCTCGGAGGTGGACGGGAAGACGAGGTGCTTCTTGTGCTTCACCGCCGCGCGCACGATGGGCAGGTTGGCCTCGAAGTCGAGTTCGAACACCCGCAGCGGCGCCTTCACATAGGTGGCGGGCGTGGCGATGGCCACCAGCGGCAGGATCACGTCGCACTTGCGCACGTGATACTCGATCCACTCTTTATTGATGGTGATGTCGCCCTCGAAGAACTTGAAGCGCGGATTCGGCAGCAGATCGTCGATGCGGTCAGTGTTCATGTCCATGCCGTAGACCTGCCAGTCGGTGGTGGCGAGGATGCGCTTGGACAGGTGGTGGCCGATGAAGCCGTTGACGCCGAGGATGAGGATTTTTTTCATGATTGCAGTCTTGCGAGTTCCGAAAAAGGTGCTGAGTCGAGCGGGACTCCAGGGCGATCGGCCGCCCAGAGTTCGAGGAGGTGAAGCACGCCGCCATCCCCGGTCTTGGCCAGGATGTGCCCACCGACGACGTGCGGCCCCGGAGCCGCGTCATTCGCGATCTGTGCGGCCAGCCCGGGCGCGGCAAGGCGGGCGCGGGCGACGATGAAGCGGTGGCCGCCTGCCTCGAAAAAGGCGCCGGGATAGGGCGGAGCGACCGCCCGGACGAGGTTGTAGACTGAGGCGGCCGGCTGGTTCCAGTCAATGCGGCCGTCTTCAGGTTTGCGGCCGCCGAAATAGCTTCCGGCGGACAGATCGTTGGGCTGGCGCGGGACGTCGCCGCGCAGGAGCTGCGGCAGTACCTCCCACAGCGCGATCTCGGCCGCGACGGTCAGCTTGTCGAACACGTCCCGGGCGGTGTCGTCGGGCAGGATGGGCACGGCCTGCTGCGCCACGATGTCGCCCGCATCGGGCTTGGTCTCCATGACGTGCAGCGTGGCGCCTGTTTGCGTCTCGCCGTGCAGGACCGCCCAGTTCACGGGCACCCGGCCCCGGTATTTGGGCAACAGCGAGCCGTGCATATTCAACGCGGCGATCCGCGCTGCGGCCAGAAGCCGCGCGGGCAGCATGCGGCGGAAATAGAAGGAAAACAGATAGTCGGGTGCGAGCGCAGCGACGCGGTCGATCAGCGCTTCATCGATGGCTTCGTCGACCCAGGCCACCGGAATGCCCGCCTCGGCGGCGACATCGGCCACGCGATCGAACCAGAGGGTTTCGGTCGGGCTGTCCGGGTGGGTGACGACGAGCTGCACCTGGACGCCTCGCGCCAGCAGCGTCTTGAGGCAGCGCACGCCGACGTTGTGATAGGCGAAGACGACGGCTTTCACGGCAGCGGGGCAGCAGAGGGCTGCTCGGCGTGGGTCGTCGCAGGCGGGTGGGGGATGAACACGCCGGGCGCGGGCGGCAGGTCCTGAATCACGCCCTGGACGAGATAGCGCGGACGACCGCGCACCTGCTCGTAGATGCGGCCGATGTATTCCCCCAGCAGCCCGATGCTGAACAGCACAACACCCAGCAGGAAGAAGGTGATGGCGAACAGAGTGAAGACGCCCTGGACCTGCGAACCGAACAGAATGCGGTCGATCATCAGCAGCACGAACAGGGCGCCCGAGGCCAGCGCCAGCAGGATGCCGACATACGACATGATCTGCAGCGGCACCAGCGAGAAGCCGGTCACCAGGTCGAAGTTCAGGCGGATGAGCTTGAACAGCGAGTATTTGGATTCGCCCGCCAGCCGCTCCTCGTGCGCCACCTCGATCTCGGTGGGCTTGAGCGCGAAGGTGTAGGCCAGTGCGGGAACGAAGGTGTTGGCCTCGGTGCAGCGATTCACGGTGTCCACCACGTCGCGGCCATAGGCGCGCAGCATGCAGCCCTGGTCGGTCATGCGCACGCTGGTGATCTTCTCGCGCGTCCAGTTCATCAGGCGGCTGGCGTTGCGGCGGAACCAGCTGTCCTGGCGCATGCGGCGGATGGTGCCGACATAGTCGTAGCCCTCACGCATCTTGGCCACGAGGTGGCGGATTTCCTCGGGCGGGTTCTGCAGGTCGGCGTCGAGGGTGACGACGATGGGCGCGCGGGTGTGTTCGAAGCCGGCCAGGATGGCCATGTGCTGGCCGTAATTGCCATTGAACAGCACGACGCGGGTGACGTCCGGGCGCACCCTCTGCTGCGCGGCCAGCAAGGCGGCGGACCGGTCGCGGCTGCCGTCGTTGACGAACAGGATTTCGTAGGGTTCGTTCAGGGCATCGAGCGCGGGGTAGAGGCGGGCGAACAGCGCGGCGAGTCCGGCTTCTTCGTTGTAGACGGGGACAACCACCGAAACGGCGGGGTGAGGATGCAGGGTCATAGGCCGAATTGTCGCAGCACCGCATCGAGCGCGGAGGTCACACGGGTGACGTCGGTGTCGCGCATGGCGGGGAAGAGCGGCAGCGTGAGGATGGACGCGCCGACGCGCTCGGCCTCCGGGAAATCGCCGGGGCGCAAGCCGCGGGCGCGGTAGAGGCTGAACAGGTGGATGGGCGGGTAGTGCACGCCTGTTGTGATGCCGCGGTCTTTCAGCGCCTGCATCAGCGCGGCGCGCCGCACCTGCGGCGGCGGCACGATCTGGAACATATGCCAGTTGCTTTGCGCGAAATCGCGCGGCGGCAGTTGAATGCCCCGCGCCTCGATGCCCAGGGCGTCGAACGCGGCAAAGTACTGCTGCGCCAGATCGCGGCGGCGGGCATTGAAGGCCTCCACACGTTGCAGCTGCCCCCAGCCCACGCGCGCGGCCACGTCGGTGAGGTTGGACTTGCCGCCGACGACATCGACCTCCATGCCGTCGAGCCCGCTGCGCTGCACGCCCTGCAGACGCAATCTGCGGGCCAGATCGACGTCGGCATCTGCAGGCAGCACCAGGCAGCCGCCTTCGATGGAGGTGATGTTCTTGTTCGGATGAAAGCTGAACGAGGCAAAGTCGCCGAAGCTGCCGATGCGCTGGTGCTTCCACACACTGCCGATGGCCTGCGCCGCGTCTTCGATGACGCGCAGACGGTGGCGCTCGGCAATGGCGTAGATCGCATCCAGGTCGGCGGGCAAGCCGGCCAGATGGACGGGCAGGATCGCCCGCGTGCGCGGGGTGATGGCGGCTTCGAGGCGGCTCGCATCGATATTGCGGGTGACGGGATCGATGTCGACGAACACCGGCTCGGCACCGACCGCCAGGACCACATTGCTCGTGGCCACCCAGGACAGCGGCGTGGTGATGACTTCATCTCCCGGGCCGATGCCCAGCAGCCTGAGCGCGACCTCCATGGTGACAGTGCCCGAGGCATAGGCGAGCACCGGGCGACCGCCGAAGTACTCGGACAGGGCCTGCTCGAAGCGCGCGCACCAAGGCCCGGTGGTGATCCATCCTGAACGCAGCACTTCGACGACGCCGGCGATGGTCTCTTCGTCGATGTCGGGGCGGGTGAAGGGAAGAATGTCTTGAGGATTCATGGGGATGCGATCAGGCTCGGGCGACGATGACGACGCCCACGATGATGACGGCAATGCCCAGGAGCTTCTGGGCCGTGAGCGCTTCGCCGAACAGCCACCACGCTGCGAAGGCGGTCACCACATAGCCGAGCGACAGCATGGGATAGGCGATGGAAACTTGCACCCGGGTGAGCGCCAGGATCCACACCACGACCGAGACGGCGTAGAACGTCAGCCCCAGCAGAATCTGCCATTGCAGCGCGAAATGCAGCCCGGCGTGCCAGATGTTGCCCGCGGTGAAGCTGAAGCGCCCCACCGTTTCCGCGCCCGATTTGATGAGCAGCTGGGCCGCGGCATTGAGCAGCACGCCGGTGAGCACGAGGGCAAAGGCCACCGCGCTCATCGTTGCGCTCCGTTGTCTGGAACGGGCGGCACGAGCGACGGCCCTGCGTTCCAGTCCGCGGGCAATCGTGCGGCCGCTGCGCTGGCGGCCGCGCCATAGTCCTGTCCCGGTTTGGCGATCACGACGAAGCGCGGCGCGCGATAGATCACCGTCATGGGCAGATGCAAAGCCTGCAGCGCGGGCAGCGCGGACGGCGACATCAGCGCCAGCGGCTGTTTGTCCTCATGCCAGCGGCGGGCGAAATCGGCGTAAGTGGGCACCCACAGCCCGGGCTGTTGCGCGATGCCGAAATGCAGCTCGCCCTGATACTCCACGAGTGTCACCGTGCGGTCGAGGTAGAAGGGCAGCGTCTGGTCATAGGTGCCGACCGCGTAGAACGGCTGCCCGGCTTGAATCCAGGGCCGGATGGCGCTCACCACGTTCTTGGTCGAGGCCGTGCTGCCCAGAATCTGGAATTGCTGGATGCCCAGCGAGAACCCCAGAGTCGTCGCCACGCTGACCGCCATCACCGCTGCACAGCGCCGACCCTGCGCTTCCCAGCGCCACGCGATCAGTCCACTGGCCAGCGCCAGCACTGCCGTGCCTTCCAGCCACCAGCCGAACTGCTGATAGAGCGCCCCCGGTGTGGTGGCGTTGCCCAGCCGGTGCAATTGGGTGAGGCCGATCACCGCCGCCAGTCCGATGAGCGCCAGCAAGGCGAACTGCCAGCGCAGGGCGCCACGGCGTGCCCGGTCGAGGTAGTCGCCGAGCAGCAGCGCCAGGGCGGGGAAGATGGGCAGGATGTAGGACGGCAGCTTCGATTTGGAAATGCTGAAGAACACGAAGATGAACACCGCCCAGATCACCAGCATGCCCTGGGCGTGCAGCGTGCGCCCCTGCGCGCTGCCGAAGGCCGCGCCGCGCTGCGCCGGCTGCCTCGCCCCGCCGATGAGGGCCGGGACGAGACTGCCCAGCCAGGGCAGGATGCCCAGGATCAGGATGGGAAAGAAATACCACCAGGGCCCGGGCCGGTGCAGCTCGTCGGTGAGAAAGCGGGTGAACTGCTGGTAGATGAAGAAGTAGTCGAAGAACTCGGGATTGCGCACCTGCACCCAGACGAACCAGGGCGCGGCGATGGCCAGAAAGATCAGCAAGCCGCTGACGAGATACAGCCGCGTCCACAAGGCCCAGTCGCGGTAGATGAGGGTGTAGAGCACCAGCACCGCGCCGGGCAGCATGATGCCGATCAATCCCTTGGACAGCATGGCCAGGGCCATGAAGGCCCAGCAGGCCCACATCCAGTTGCGCGTCTGCGCGCGACTCGCATCGGGCCGCTGCGCCAGCAGGAAGGCCATCAGACTGGCAGACATCGTCGCCGCGGTGCCCATGTCCAGCGTGTTGATGTGGCTCATCGCGTTCCAGTAGAACTGGCTGGCCAGCACGCCGGCGGCGAACAGCCCGGCACGCCGGTTGAACAGGCGGCTGCCCGCCCAGCCGACGAACACGATGGAGAGCAGCCCGGTCAGTCCGGTCCACAGCCGGGCCTGCCATTCGCCGAAGCCGAACAGTTCGTAGCTCACGGCCGTCGCCCAGTACTGCAGGGGCGGCTTCTCGAAATATTTGAAACCATCGAGCCGCGGCGTGACCCAGTCGCCCGACACCACCATTTCCCGCGGAATCTCGGCGTA
>JAJTBQ010000101.1 GCA_021286835.1 Thiomonas sp. | reverse complement strand
GCGGTGCAGGGCGTGTTCGACGATGCGCAGGACATGGTCAAGGCCGTGTCCAACGATCTCGACTTCAAGCGCCGCTGGCGCATCGGCACGGTCAACTCCATCAACTGGGCGCGGCTCGCGGCGCAGATCGTCTATTACTTCGCCGGCTATTTCCGGGCCACGCGCAGCAACGACGAGCAGGTGAGTTTCACCGTCCCGTCGGGCAACTTCGGCAACATCTGCGCCGGGCACGTGGCGCGCATGATGGGTCTGCCGATCCGCAAGCTGGTGCTGGCCACCAACGAGAACAATGTGCTCGACGAGTTCTTCCGCACGGGCGTTTACCGCCCGCGCAAATCGGCCGAGACGCATCACACTTCCAGTCCTTCGATGGACATCTCGAAGGCCTCGAATTTCGAGCGCTTCATCTTCGATCTGCTCGGGCGCGATGCCTCGCGGGTGCATGAGCTGTTTGCCAACGCGCTCAGCCGCAAGGGCTTCTTCGACCTGTCGGCCGATCCCGCGTTTGCCCGCATCGGCCCCGACTACGGCTTTGCCTCGGGCAGCAGCACCCACGCCGACCGGCTCGCCACCATCCGCAGCGTGTGGCAGGGTAGCGAACGGTTGATCGACACCCATACCGCCGATGGCGTGAAGGTCGCACGCGAACATCTTGAACCCGGCGTGCCCATGCTGGTGCTCGAAACCGCGCTGGCCGCCAAGTTCCCCGAAACCCTGCAAGAGGCTGTCGGCGTCGAGCCCGCAAGGCCAGCCGGGCTCGAAGACCTCGAACGCCGCCCGCAGCGCTTTGCCGTCATGCCCGTGGAGGTGGATGCGGTGAAGTCCTACATCGCCATGCATTGCGCGACGGGGGTGGCGGGGGCCTGATGAAAGTCGTCGGGTTTGCCGGGTTCTCCGGCAGTGGCAAGACCACCCTGGTCGAGACCCTGGTGGCGCTCTTCGTGAAGCGTGGGCTGCGCGTGTCGGTGCTCAAGCATGCGCATCACCGCTTCGACATCGACCATCCGGGCAAGGACACCTGGCGGCACCGCGAGGCGGGAGCCTACGAAGTGCTGGCGGCTTCCGACAGCCTGATCGCCTTGCAGCGCCGCCTGCCAGAGCCGCAGCAGCTCGGCGTTGCCGAACTGCTGCCCATGCTCGACCCCGCCGCCGACTGGGTGTTTGTCGAAGGCTTCAAGCACGCCCCGCTGCCCAAGATCGAGGTCTGGCGCGCGAGCACCGGGCGTACGGTCTGTTACCCCGACGATGCACGCATCGTGGCCATCGCCACCGACTCGCCGGACCGCCTGCCGATGCCGGGCCCTGCCGCCGTCCTTGACATCAACGATCCGTCAGCCGTGTCCGCCTGGTTGGTGGACAATGCCGACTCTTTTTCCGATCCGATATGAGCGCTTCTTCGCCCCCCCTGCTCGAACCCGATCAGGCGCTGCAGCACCTGCTGGCCGCCGCGCGCCTGATGGGCGAGACCGAGCAACTGCCCGTGGCGGGCGCCCTGGGCCGCGTGCTGGCGCAGGAGGTGCGCTCGGCAATGGACGTGCCGCCGGCCGACAACGCCCAGATGGACGGCTACGCCGTGCGCGCGGCCGACGTGCCTTCGCCGGGCACCCGTCTGCAGGTCAGCCAGCGCATCCCGGCGGGGGCGGTGCCGCAAGCCTTGCAGCCCGGGACCGCGGCGCGCATCTTCACCGGCGGGCTCATGCCGCCCGGTGCGGATGCCGTGGTCATGCAGGAGCAATGCAGCGCCGAGCCCGGCGCCGTGGTGTTCAACGTCGCGCCTGCAGCGGGCCAATGGGTGCGGCGGCGCGGCCTGGACGTCACGGCGGGCAGCGTGGTGCTCGCCGCCGGGCAGCGCCTGCGGCCTCAGGATCTGGGCCTGGCAGCCTCCGTGGGGGTGGCGAACCTGACCGTGCGCCGACGGCCGCGCGTGGGCATTCTGTTCACCGGCGACGAGCTTGCCATGCCCGGCGAGCCTTTGCGCCAGGGCGCCATCTACAACTCCAGCCGCTTCGTCATCCGCGCGCTGCTGGAAGCGGCTGGATGCGAAGTGACCGATTTCGGCATCATCCCCGACCAGCTCGAGGCCACGCGCGCCGTGCTGCGCGAAGCGGCCCGCGGCCATGACCTCGTGTTGTCGTCCGGCGGCATGTCGGTGGGCGAGGAAGACCACGTCAAACCCGCGGCCCAGGCCGAAGGCGGGCTCGACCTCTGGCAGATCGCGATGAAACCGGGCAAGCCTCTGGCCTTCGGCCATCTGCGTCGTGCCGAGGGGCAGGGCGAGGCGGCCTTCATCGGTCTGCCGGGCAACCCGGTGTCGAGCTTCGTGACCTTCCTGATGTTCGTGCGGCCTTTTCTGCTGGCCTTGCAAGGCGCGGCGCAGACCGCCGTCCAGACCCTGCCGGTGCGTGCCGCGTTCGATTGGCCGCGGCCCGACCGGCGCCGCGAGTATCTGCGCGTGCGGCTGAATGCCCAAGGTGAGGCCGAGCTGTTTGCGTCGCAGAACTCCGCCGTGCTCACCTCGACCGTGTGGGCCGACGGTCTGGTGGACAACCCGCCGCAGCAGGCCATCGCCCGTGGCGATCTCGTGCGCTATCTCCCGTTTTCATCGTTGCTGCAAGGCTGAGCATCATGCGTGTCCAGATCAGGTACTTCGCCAGCGTGCGCGAAATCGTCGGTTTGTCCCAGGAATCCCACGACCTGCCCGAGACGGTCCGGACCGTGGGGCAGGCGCGCGACTGGCTGCGGGCGCAGGGCGGCCGCTACGCCCTGGCGCTGGCGGCCGGCAAGCCGCTGCGCATGGCCTGCAATCAGGTCATGTGCGAGGGCGACACGCCGCTTTCGCCCGGCTGCGAAGTCGCGTTCTTTCCGCCCGTGACCGGGGGGTGACTTCATGGTGCCGATCACCATCCGCGTTCAGACCGCGCCGTTCGACCTCGGCGCGGAGATGCAGGCACTCCGGGAGGGACGGGGCGATGTCGGCGCCATCGCCAGCTTCGTGGGCG
The DNA here is from genome assembly GCA_021286835.1 of Thiomonas sp. Taxonomy (GTDB): domain Bacteria; phylum Pseudomonadota; class Gammaproteobacteria; order Burkholderiales; family Burkholderiaceae_C; genus Thiomonas. The sequence continues at coordinate 4,083 of JAJTBQ010000101.1, read as the reverse complement.
TCTGTCGCGACCATCATCCCGGCGTCTGCGAGCCTGGCTTCGTCCAGGCCATGGAGCTTGAGCACTATCCAGGCATGACGGAGAGGGCCATCGCCGATATGGTGAACGAGGCGCAGGCGCGCTGGCCCCTGCTGGGCGTGACGGTGATTCATCGCGTCGGCCCCTTGCTGCCGGACGACGACATCGTGATGGTACTGGTGGCGAGCAGCCATCGTGCCGCGGCCTTTGCCGCCTGCGAGTTCCTGATGGATTACCTCAAGACCCAGGCGCCGTTCTGGAAGAAGGAAAGCACCCCCGAAGGCGGTCAGTGGGTCGATGCCCGCGAGACCGACGATGCGGCCCTGCGCCGCTGGGGCGTGGCCTCCGGCAACGCCGAGCGCTAACTGGCCAGGCGCGGTCCGGGGTCGTCCCCGGGTTGTTCCGCTAGGCGCGCAGCGCCCCTTCGATTACACCTGGATACATCCAGGTTCGCGAGGGGATGTCATGCAACACAACAGAAGGCGCTTCATGCTGGCGGTGCTCGGCGCCTGTGCGGCCGGGGCGGCCCAGGCGGCGGGCCGGCTGGTGCAAACCCCCTACAAGGCGCCGATGAAAGTGGTGTTCGAGTTCTATCTCGACGACCCGGCCACCATCGCCAACGCGCTGTTCTGGGTGCGATCGGTGTTCAACACCGTGCAGGCCTCGCCGTACGACTTCGCGCCCGACGACGTGCAGGCGGTGGTGGTGCTGCACGGCACCGAGATCGCCACCACGGTGACTCGCAACGAGGCCACCTATCGCGAAGCGGTGGACCGGATGCGCTATTACGCGCAGATGGGCGTGAAGTTCAAGGTCTGCGGGCAGGCGGCGCACGATTTCGGCTACGTGCCCGAAGACTTTCAGGACTTTGTCGACATCGTGCCCAATGCGATGACCGAACTGGTGTATTGGCAGCAGCAGGGCTATGCGCTGATCGTGCCCCGCATCCTGATCAAGCGCGAATCCACCGACAAAATCCGTTGATCGATGTTGCGAAAAGTCAGGGGAAACCCGTGTTCAGGGCCTCTTCATTTCGCCTGCTTGCGAATGACACATTTGGAAACCCGAATTTGTAAACGGCTGAACTAATCTCCGACAGGTCAGTACACCGGAGCTGGAGGCCGGTGAACAAAACCGAAGGTGGGCCGCTGTCCTTGGTGCGCCCGCCGTGTCAGGAGACCGTTCCATGTCCGCACCCAAGTCGCTGGGGCCGCTGCAGATCCTTCTGCTGGCGATCCCCTGTATCGCCGTGCTCGTCGTTCCGTTTTTCAACACGCTGGAGCCCAGCGTGTTCGGCATCCCCTTTTTCTACTGGTGGCAACTCGTCTGGGTGCCGCTTTCCGGTGTGTTTATCGCCATCGTCTACAAGATGGTCGTTCCGGCTGGAAGTGGGGACTAAAGCCATGAATCTTGTTGCAACCATCGTCTTTGTCGCTCTGTTCCTGTTCATCACCATTCTGGGGTTTGTCTCGGCGCATTGGCGCAAGGGTGACATGAACCATCTGCACGAGTGGGGCCTGGGTGGCCGCCGCTTCGGTTCGTGGATCACTTGGTTCCTGATCGGAGGCGATCTCTACACGGCCTATACCTTCGTGGCCGTGCCGGCGCTGGTGTTCGGCGCGGGGGCGCTGGGTTTCTTCGCTCTGCCCTACACCGTGCTGGTCTATCCGATGGTGTTCGCCATTCTGCCGCGGCTGTGGATCGTGGCGCGCAAGCACAACTACATCACCGCGTCCGACTTCGTCGCGGGGCGTTACGGCAGCCCGGGGCTGGCGCTGGCGATCGCGGTGACCGGCATCGTGGCCACCATGCCCTATATCGCGCTTCAGCTCGTGGGCATTCAGGTGGTGATCGGCGGGCTGGGGTTCTCAACCCATGGCCTCATGGGTGACGTGCCGCTGGTGATCGCCTTCATCATCCTGGCGGCATTCACCTACACCAGCGGGCTGCGCGCCCCGGCGTCGATCGCGGTGGTCAAGGACCTGCTGGTCTACATCACGGTGATCGCGCTCATCATCGTCGTGCCCTACAAGCTCGGCGGCTTCGCCAATATCTTCGCCGCCATTCCGAAAGAGCACTTGCTGCTGCCTCCCGTCAAGGATGGCAATCTGGGCCTGCAGTCGTTCTACCCGACCCTGGCCTTCGGTTCGGCCCTGGCGCTGATGCTGTATCCCCACGCCACGACGGCCGTGCTTTCGGCCAAGGGCCCCAACACCCTGCGCCGCAACTGGGTGTTTCTGCCGGCCTACTCGTTCATGCTGGGGCTGATTGCCTTGCTGGGCTATATGGCCTACGCCTCGGGTATTTCCACGATGCCTGATCTGGCGCCGTATTTCAAGCAGTACGGTCCGCAGTTCGCCATGCCCGGCCTGTTGCTGCATTTCTTCCCCAGCTGGTTCGTGGGCGTGGGCTTCGCGGCGGTGGCGATCGGCGCGCTGGTGCCGGCGGCCATCATGTCGATTGCGGCGGCCAATCTGTTCACGCGCAACATCTACAAGGCCTATCTCAATCCGCACTGCACGCCGCAGAAGGAGACGGACATGGCCAAGCTGGTGTCGCTGATCGTGAAGTTCGGCGCGCTGCTGTTCATCGTGTTCCTGCCGCTGACCTACGCCATCCAGTTGCAACTCCTGGGCGGCATCCTGATTCTGCAGACCCTGCCGGCCATCGTCTCGGGCATCTATACCCGCTGGTTCGACGCCAAGGCGCTGCTGCTGGGTTGGGCCGTCGGCCTGGTCTGGGGCATCTGGGCGGCTTCGCTCAGCGGCTTCAAGTCGTCGGGCTATGCGCTGCACATCGCCGGCATGGTGATTCCGGCCTACATCGGGCTGTACGCCCTGGTGCTCAATATCGTGGTGGCCGCGGTGGCGACCGTGATCATCCGGGCACTGGGCATGGCGAACTCGGCAGACGCCACGGTCGCCGCCGACTACGCCGGATAAGTTTCTGCTCCCTGAAGATCGCGCGCGAAAGCGAACGCGACAGCAGTGCCAAGGGCCGACTTTGTCGGCCCTTGGTTTTTGTATGCTGCACATTCCCCTACGGAGAACGCCCATGCTGCTCACAGCCTTTCTGCTGCTCATCGCCTCGCAACTGCCCATCGTCGCCGCGGGCATGGCCAAGGCGGGCACCTTCCGCTCGAGAGACAATCGCTACGACAACAACGAGCCACGGCTCTGGCTGGAACGGCAGACCGACCCACGCAGGCGTCGGGCCAATGCGGCGCAGGCCAACAGTTTCGAGGCCTTGCCTTTCCTGTTCGCCGCGGCCTTGTTCGCGCTCTATCTTCAGGCACCACCGGGGCTGGTCAACGGCCTGCTCATCGCCTGGCTGGTGCTGCGCGCGGTGTATCTCTGGTGCTATCTCAACGATAGGGCGACGCTGCGTTCCTCGGTGTGGGCGCTGGCCCTGCTCGTGAATGTCGCCTTGTTGTTCGCGCCGTTCTATGGATAAGTCACCGGCTTCGCCGCAAGGCGCGCTCGACGGTCTGCGCGTGCTCGAACTCGGCAGCCTGATTGCAGGCCCTTTCGCCACCCGGCTGATGGCCGAGTTCGGCGCCGACGTGATCAAGATCGAGTCGCCCGCGCAGGGCGACGATCCGGGAGGCGACCCTTTGCGCAGCTGGCGCAAGCTCCACAAGGGCGAATCGCTCTGGTGGACGGCGCAGGCGCGCAACAAGCGCTGCATCACCCTCAACCTCAAGCATCCTCAGGGACGCGACATCGTGCTGCGGCTTGCCGAACGCGCCGACGTGGTGGTGGAGAACATGCGCCCCGGCGCGCTCGAAAAACTCGGCCTTGGCTGGGACGATCTGCGCGCGGTCAACCCCAGCCTGGTGATGGTGCGCATCTCCGGCTTCGGCCAGACCGGACCCATGCGGTTGCAGCCGGGCTTCGGCGCCATCGCCGAGGCCATGGGCGGCATGCGTTATGTCACCGGCGATCCGGACCGCCCGCCCATGCGGGCCAACCTCTCGCTGGGCGATTCGATCGCCGCCCTGCACGCCACCCTGGGTGCGCTCATGGCGCTGCGCCACCGCGACGCCACGGGCGGCCGCTGGAACGG
>JAJTBQ010000100.1 GCA_021286835.1 Thiomonas sp. | reverse complement strand
GATGCGCATGACAACTCTGTATTTCCGTTTTGGCCGTCGGACTTCCAGAATGCCCAGCATGAACACACCGTCCCACACCCCCGTCCCGTCCACACCCCGCACCGTGCGGCGCTCCGGCTGGTCTCGTCTGTGCCGCGTTTGCGCGATGGGCTGGTTTCTTGCGGCCTGGGCCTTGCAGCAAGGCGTCAGCGCGGCGCCCGCCCATTCGGCCGAGGAACAGGCCTTCGGCCCGCTGATCTCAGCGTCCGCCCTGGCGGCGCGGCTCGACCAGGTGCGCATCATCGACCTTCGCGACGCCGCCGGCGAGCCGGATGTCGCGCACATCCCGGGCGCGCTGCCCGCGCCCTATGCCGACTGGCGTGGTCCGGCGAGCAATCCCGGTCAACTCCGGCCGCTGCCCGAGTTCACCGCGCTGGTGCGCCGCCTGGGTCTGACGGCCGAGACCCCCGTGGTACTCGTCGCCACCGGGGACGACCCCAGCGATTTCGGGGCGCCCGCCCGCGTGTACTGGACGCTGAAATGGCTGGGCCTGAGGCATCTCGCCATCCTCAACGGCGGCATGACCGCCTGGCAGGCGGCCGGGCTGCCCCTCACCCGCGAGCCCACGCCAGCGGCCGCACCCAGCGCATTCACGCCCCAACTCGACGGCACCCTGCTCGCCACCCGAACCGACGTGGCGCAAGATCTGGCCCGGCCCGGCACGCTGCTGCTGGACGCGCGGCCCCGTGCCTTCTACCTGGGCCGCGAAAAGGCGCCGGCGGCACGGCGTCCCGGCACGCTGCCCGGCGCGCTGGATTTCGACAACCTGCGCTGGTTCGAGCCGGGCAGCGGCGCCCTGCCCGATACGGCCACGCTTGAGCGCATTGCCCAAGACCTGCCGAAACCTCTGGACGCAGCGCCGGCGAATGGAGTGGTCTCGTTCTGCAATACCGGCCACTGGGCCGCGACCAACTGGTTCGTGCTGTCCCAGGTACTGCACCGCCCGCATGTCGCGCTCTATCCCGGCTCGATGGTGGACTGGTCGCGCGCCGACGCGCCCATGGCTCATGTCCCCACCCGCTGGCAGCAACTCCGGCAGCAATGGGAACAGACATGGCAAGCACTCTGAACCCGGCGGCCAGCCGCACCGCAGCGGCGCAGACTTCCGAACAGCGCCGGGGCCGGTTGTCCAGTCGTCTGCTGATCGGCTGCGGTCTGGCCGGGTTTGCCGCCATCACCTGGCTGGTCGGATGGCGGCAGGGCCTGCTCTGGCTGATCGGCCTGGGCTATGGCGTGTTGCTCGCGGCCGCGGCTTTCGGCTTCACCACGGGGTGGCGGGTGTGGATCACCCACCGCGACCCCAAAGGCCTCTGGGCGCAGTTTGTCGGCATCGCGGTGGCCATGCTCATCAGCGTGCCGCTGCTGGCCGCGCAGCCCGCGCTGCAGGGCGCCGACGGGCCGCTTTCCATCAGCCTGCTGGTGGGCGCCTTCGTGTTCGGCGCGGCCATGCAGGTGGCCGATGGTTGTGGCTCGGGCACCTTGTACAAGGCCGGGCTCGGCCATCCCGTCAGCCTCGCGGTATTGCCCGCTTTCGTGTTCGGCAGCTTTCTCGGGGCAGCCCAGCTTCCCGCCTGGCTGTCGCTCGGCGCGCTGCCTCCGGTCAATCTGGTGCACCGGCTCGGAGCCACGCAAACGCTGATCGTCCAGCTTGCGGCCCTGGCCCTGCTGGCCGCGCTGCTGGGGCGGCTTCGCGGCGGGCAGCCTTCGCGCTGGAAGGGGCCTGCGGTGTGGTGGGCCGCCATCGGGCTGGGGCTGCTGGCCGCCGCCAATCTGGTGGTCGCCGGGCAGCCTTGGGGCATTGTGTACGGCCTGGGGCTGTGGGGCGCCAAGATCGTGCAGGCTCTGGGCATCGATCTGAGCGGCAACGCGTTCTGGGGCCTGCCGGCCCAGCAGGCCCAGTTGCACGCCACGGTGCTGGCCGACAACACCAGTGTCACCGACCTGGGTTTGCTGCTGGGCGCGCTCATCGCCGCCAGTTGGCGCGGCAAGGCCAACCCGGCGGTGAGGCTGCCCGCGCGGCAATGGCTGGCCTCGATCGTCTCCGGGCTGCTGCTGGGTTATAGCTCGCGCCTGGCCTTCGGCTGCAATGTCGGGGCGTATTTTTCGGGCATCGCCACCGGCAGCCTGCACGGCTGGGTGTGGTTCGCCTGCGCGTTTGCCGGCAGCCTCGTGGGCGTGCGCGTGCGTCACCAATTGGGCATGCCGGATTGAGAGCAGAGACGATGAACCGCAAATGCCCTTGGCTGATCGCCCTGTTCTGGACCGCCGTCGTCGTGCTCCTCGTGCTGGACTGGCGCGTGAGCACGCCGCATGACCGGTTTGCCGAACCGCCACCGCTCGCGCTGGGCAACGGCCCGGCGGCCGATGCCGGTCACTGCTCGCTCGCCCCCGTTGCGCCCAGCTCGCGGTGACGCAGCAGGACGGTGTACTGGCTGGCGAACGCGCGGCTGAGCTGTTCGGAGAGAAACACCGACCGATGCTGCCCGCCGGTGCAGCCGATGGCCACGCCCACGTAGCTGCGATGATCGGCCGCCAGCCGGGGCAGCCAGCGCTGCAGAAAGCCGGTGATGTCGGCCTGCATCTGCACCACCTCGGGCTGGCGCAGCAGAAACTCGGCCACGGGCGCGTCGCGACCCGTCAGGGGCCGCAGCACCGGGTCGTAATGCGGGTTGGGCAACATGCGCACGTCGAACACATAGTCGGCGTCGAGCGGCACGCCGCGCTTGAACGCGAACGACTCGAACATCACCACCATCTGCGAGGCCTGCACCCGCACGGCCTGCTTGATCCACTCGCGCAGCTGCGCCGATTTCATCTGGCTGGTGTCGATGTGCAGACCGATCTCGGCCACCGGATGCAGCAACTCGCGTTCGAGTTCGATGGACTCGATCAGCGCATTGGCGTAGCCCTCGCCCCGCGCCGCGGCGGCGTTGCCCGGCTGATGAGCGGTGGCGCGGCTGGTGAGCGGATGGCGGCGGCGCGTCTCGGAGAACCGCTGCACCAGGGTATCGGTGGCGCAGTCGAGGTAGATGGCGTGCACCTCGCAACAGGCCCGCAGGTTCTTGAGCAGGGCCGGGACGTCGGCCAGCGACTCGGCGCTGCGCGCATCCACCGCCACGGCCACGCGCTTCTGACCCGAGGCGCGGGTCTGCTCGACCAGGGGCGTGATGAGCTGCGGCGGAAGATTGTCCACGCAGTAATAGCCGGAGTCTTCCAGCGCCGTCAGCGCCACCGATTTGCCCGATCCCGACAGCCCGGAGATCAGCACGAGCTGGTGGGTCGAGCGGGAATCGGCGGAAGGAGCGGAAGGGGCGGCTGCGAAAGGCTCGGAGGGGTTCATGGCGTGGGCACCGTGGGTTCAGGAGGCGTCGCAGGCCGCGAGCAGTTCGCGCGCGTGTTCCAGCGCGGCGTCTGACTGGGCGTTGCCACCCAGCATACGGGCGATCTCGCCTGGCCGCTGCGCCGGCGCGAGCGCGTCGAGCAGACTGGCCGTCTGCTGCCCGCTGCTGTGTTTGCGCACCGCGAAATGCTGCTGGGCGCAGGCGGCCACCTGCGCCAGATGGGTGACGGCCAGCACCTGGCGGTCGCCTCCGAGTCGGCGCAAAAGCCGCCCCACGGTCTGCGCCACGGCGCCGCCAATGCCGGCATCGACCTCGTCGAAAATCAGGGTGTCGGTGTCCTGCAGGGCGCTGGTGGTCACGGCGACGGCCAGGGCGATGCGGGACAGCTCGCCGCCGCTGGCCACCTTGCCCAGCGCCCGCAGCTCAGCGCCGGGATGCGCGGCCACCTGCAGTTCCACCGCCTCCGCCCCGCGCGCGCCGACGGCGTCGAGCGGCGGCAGCGCCACGTCGAAGCGCCCGCCCGGCATGCCCAGTTCCTGCATGGCCGCCTGCACGGCCTTGGCCAGTTGCTGCGCAGCCTTGCGGCGCTTGGCGCTGAGCTTGGCGGCCACTTTTTGCAAGGCGGCCTGCGCCGACTGCTCGGCGCTCTCCAGGGCGGGAAGGTCGGCGCTGCGGTCGAGTTGCTGGAGCTTGTCGCGCAGGGTCTGATGGGTTTGCGGAAGATCCGCGGCCGCCACGCGATGCTTGCGCGCAAGACTCATCCAGCCCGAGAGCCGGGCGTCCAGTTCGGCCAGGCGCTGCGGGTCGGCCTCGGTGCGCTCGGCGAGTCGGCGCAGCTCGTGGCTGAGATCGCTCAGACTGGCTTGCGCCGCGTCGACCTGCTGCACCAGCGGCTGCAGACCGGCATCGACCAGCACCGCGCGCTCCAGCGCCTGCTGCGCCTGCGCCAGCAAGGGCAGGACGCCCTGGTCCTCCCCATCGAGCGCCCCGACGGCGGCCGCAAAGTCTTCGAGCAGACTGCTGACATGGGCCAGGCGTTTGTGCTCGGCCTCGAGTGCCTCCCATTCGCCGGCCTGCGGCTGCAGGCGGTCGAGTTCCTCGCATTGCCACTGCAGGCGCTCGCGCTCTTCGGCCAGGGCTCCGGCATCGCGGCGCGCCTGTTGCAGGGCCGCATGCGCGTCGCGCCACTGGGCCCAGGTTTGGGCCACGGCCCGCGCTTCATCCTGCGCCCCGGCATAGCCGTCGAGCAGGTGGGTGACGACTTCGCGCCGCACCAGCCCCTGATAGGCATGCTGGCCGTGAATGTCCACCAACCACTCCCCAGCCGCCTTGAGCTGGGCGGCGGTGGCCGGGCTGCCGTTGAGAAAACCGCGCGACTTGCCCTGCGCGTCGATCACGCGGCGCAGCAGCAGGGTGTCGGCCTCGGCGGCGAATCCCTGTTCCTCCAGCCAGGCCGCCAGCGGCGGCGTCAGGCTGAATTCGGCGCTGATCTCGGCCCGCAACGCCCCCGCGCGCACCACGCTGCTGTCTGCGCGCTCGCCCAAAGCGAGCTTGAGCGCGTCGATGAGGATGGACTTGCCCGCGCCGGTTTCTCCGGTGAGCACGGTGAACCCCGCCGCCAGATCGATGTCGAGCTCGGGAACGATGACGAAGTCACGCAAATGCAGGTGGAGCAGCATCTTCAGATCTCGTCGGGAATTTCGTGCCAATGCAGCTTTTTGCGCAGCGTCGAGAAATAACTCCACCCCGGCGGATGGAGAAACACGCAGCGATGCGGCGCCTGGCCGATGCGGATGCGGTCGCCGCCGATCAGCTCGGCATAGCTCTGCATGTCGAAATTCACGCTGACGTCGCGCGGCGTGACCACCTCGATCACGATATCGGCACCGCCCGGCAACACGATGGGTCGGTTCGACAGGGTATGCGGGGCGATCGGCACCAGCACCACACCGTTGACGCTGGGATGCAGGATGGGCCCGTAGGCCGACAAGGCGTAGGCGGTCGAGCCGGTCGGCGTGGCCACGATCAGGCCGTCGGCCCGCTGCACATACATGAAGCGGCCGTCCACCTCCACCTTCAGCTCGACCAAGCCCGACGCCCCGTTGCGGTTGACCACCACATCGTTGACCGCGATGGCGCTGAAGATGGTCTGTCCCGCGCGCTCCACGGCCCCGGAGAGCATGGCGCGCTCCTCGCGCTCGAACTCGCCCGCCATCAGGCCGTCGATCGCGCTCTCCCACTCGCTGTCGGCGATATCGGTCATGAAGCCCAGCCGTCCGGCATTGATGCCCACCAGCGGCACATTCAAAGGCGCCAGTCGCCGCGCCGCGCCCAGCATAGTGCCGTCGCCGCCCAGCACCACCGCCACCCAGCCGCCGTGCGCGGTGCGCTCGGCCAGCTCGCTGCTGTGCAGGACCGGGTAAGGCAGCTCGGTGTGCTGCGCGGTGAGCTCGCCTACCCAGACCTCCACCCCGGCCCGGCTCAGGCGGGCCGCAATCTCGCCGAGCTTGCGCTGCGCCTGCGGCGCCTGATACTTGCCGATCAGCAAGGCCTGCTGGAACACGGTACGGGGCATGGGGTCAGTCGAGAAGGCTTGGCGGAGAGCACCGCCCTGGCGGCAAATTACAGCACAGGCGCGACGGCCGAGTGACAGCTTGCACACAGCGTCCGGCGCCCCCCCTAAAATTTGGTCATGGACGAACGTGCCCGACTGCTGCTCAAGACCCTGATCGAACACTACATCGCCGAGGGTCAGCCGGTCGGCTCGCGCACGCTGTCGCGCGCGTCGGGACTGGAGTTGTCCGCAGCCACCATCCGCAACGTCATGGCCGATCTGGAGGATCTGGGGCTGATCACCAGTCCGCACACCTCCGCAGGGCGCATTCCCACGCCGCGCGGCTACCGCATCTTCGTCGATGCCATGCTCACGGCCGAGCCGCCCAAGCAGCCCGATCTGCTGCCCCAATCGCTGCAACAGCACATCGACACCGCCCCGCCGCAACAAGTGATGATGCGCGCGGCGCAGCTCATGTCCAGTCTGTCGCAGTTCGTCGGCGTGGTCCTGGCGCCGCAGCGCAGCGCCGCGTTTCGCCACATCGAGTTTCTGCGGCTGAGCGAACATCGCATCCTGCTCATCATCGTCAGCCCCGAGGGCGATGTGCAGAACCGCATGCTGCATTGGCCGCATGCCCTCAGCCAGAACGAGCTCAACACCGCGACCAACTACCTCAACGCCCATTTTTCGGGCATGAGTTTCGAACAGGTCGCGCAAAAGCTCGGCAGCGAAGTGGAACACCTGCGCAGCGAACTCGTTGCCCTCATGCAGGCCGGCGTGCAGGCGGGCAGCCAGGCGCTGCAGCAGCCACAGGATCAGGTCGTCATCTCCGGGCAGCAGCAATTACTGGGCATCGGCGATCTCTCGGGCAATCTGGGCAAGCTCCGCCAGCTCTTCGATCTGTTCGAGCAAAAGGCCCAGCTGCTCAAGCTCATGGACGCCTCCGCCCGGGCCGATGGCGTGCGCATCTACATCGGCGGCGAGAGCGAAGCCGTGCCCTTTGAAGAACTCTCCGTGATCACCGCGCCCTACGCGGCCGACGGCACCGTCATCGGCACCCTGGGCGTCATCGGCCCCACCCGCATGGCCTATGACCGCATGATCCAGATCGTGGACATCACCGCCAAACTCGTCGGCAATGCCCTGAGCCAGCGGTGA
>JAJTBQ010000099.1 GCA_021286835.1 Thiomonas sp. | reverse complement strand
GGCTGGCCGAAGATTTCCTATGGCTGCGAATACGGCGCCCCGGTGGGCAACTGCCCGCCGGTGGGCGGTGCGACCAGCGCGCCCGGCATGGAGCAGCCGGTGACCTACTGGGTGCCGACCTCCATCGCGCCCTGCGGCATGGCCTTCTACACCGGCACCCTGTTCCCATCCTGGCGCGGCAGTCTCTTCGCCGGCGCGCTGGCCGGGCAGGCGCTGTGGCGCCTGCAACTCGACGGCGACCGGGTGGTGGCGCGCGAGGCGCTGTTCGCCGACCTGGGCGAGCGCATCCGCGATGTGCGCCAGGGACCGGACGGCGCGCTCTACCTCATCTCCGACGGCGATTCGGCCAAGATCTACCGGGTGCAGCCGGTGTGAAGGCCTTGCCTTAAGATCGCAGCCACACCCCGGAGCGAACCATGTCCAGAGCCTATGCATTCGACCCGCCGCACTACACCTACGACGACTACAAGTTGTGGGATGGGCGCTGGGAGCTGATCGGCGGCACGGCGTACGCCATGTCGCCCGCGCCGTCGGTGTCGCATCAGGCGGTGAGCAACAAGATCGCTTGGCAGTTGGAGAACGCGCTGGAACATTGCGCCGAATGCCGCGCCTTGCTGCCGGTGGACTGGCGCATCAGCGACGACACTGTGGTGCAGCCGGACAACTTGGTGGTCTGCCATCCGGTCGAAGGCGCCTACATCAGCCGCGCGCCGGAACTGGTGTTTGAAATCCTCTCCAAATCCACGGCGTTCAAAGACCAGAACGCCAAGTTCACTATTTACGAGACCGAGGGTGTGCGCTACTACGTCCTGGTGAATGTGGAGGATCGCGTCTGCAAGGTGTTTCACCTGCAGGACGGGCGCTACATCAAGCTCGCGGACGCGGTGGACGAAACCCTGGGCTTCGATCTGGGCAAGTGCCGCATCGCCTTCGACTTCAGTCTGATCTGGCCGAAGTGAGGCTTTGCGTGTAGCGCAGGATCAAACCGCCTTCCGCGGCGTTCTCAAGCGCGATCCGGCCACCGAGCCTCTGTGCGATCTGGCGGATGATGGACAGGCCCAGGCCGCTGCCTTCCCCTTCGGTTTCAGGCAGACGCACGAACGGGTCGAACACCCGCTCCAACTGATCGGCCGGAATGCCCGGGCCGCTGTCCTGCACCTCGATCACGACCTGGTCGCCGCGGTGCAGAATCCGCAAGTCCACGCGCCCACCCGCCGGGGTGTAGCGCAGGGCGTTGTCCACGGCATTGCGCAGCAGGGTGTAGAGCTGATCGGGGTCGCCGTGCAACAGGGCCGGATCGGCCCGGTCGAGGCCCAGATCGGTCTGGCGGCTTTCGGCCAGGGGCAGCAGGTCTGCGATCACCTCGCGCACGACGCGTTCGGGGTCGAAGGCCTGCATCTGCATGGCCTGCCCCCCCTGGGAACGCGCCAGACTGAGCAACTGCTCCACCACGCTGCGGGCCCGGCGCAGACCTTGCTGCAGGGCGCCGATGCGTTCGCGCGACTGGGCTTCGAGTTGCAGCGGCTTGAGGTTCTCCACCTGCATGCTGAGCACGGCAATGGGCGTGCGCAACTCGTGCGCGGCATCGGCGACAAAGCGGCGCTGCTGCTCCATCGAGGTGCCCAGCCGTTGCAGCAGGCGGTTGATGGAGCGCACGAAGGGGCGGATTTCGTGCGGCACGTCGGTTTCCGGCAGCGGCTGCAGATCGGTTTCGCTGCGCGCATCGACGCCCTGCGAAAGTTGGCGCAGCGGCCGCAACGCGCGTCTGACCACCACGGCCGAGAGCAGGGCCAGCAGGGGTATGAGCGCCAGCAGCGGATACAGGGTGCGCTGCGCGCTGTCGATGGCCGCGTCGGTGCGAACGTCGAATCGCTGCGCCACGGCGATGCGGCCCTGGGGGCCGTCGCGCACGAAGACGCGCCAGTGGTGGCCGGAGCTGTGGATGTCGTGCATGCCGTCGGACAGCGTGGCCGGAAGATTCAGCCCGCCCACGGCGCCCAGTCGCTGCACCACGATGCGTTCATCTTGATGCGTGGCGGCGCTGGCCGGCCTGAGCGCGCTGTCGGGCAGAGCCCCCCAGTGGTGAACCAGGCTGGCGATCTGGCGCAGCTGGGTGTCCTGCAGTTCGTTGGCCTCTTGATAGCCGAACAGGTAGGAGAGCGCGGTCGTGGCCAGGCCGACGACGATCACGCTGACCGTCATCCATAGCCACAGCCTGCGCAGCAGCGATCGTGCGGCCCAGCGGCGCAACGCCATCAGGGGGCTCACGGCGCCGCTTCCTCGCCGGGGGCGGCGTCTGCGCGGGGCGCAAGCCAGCCCACGCCGCGCACGTTCTTGATGACCTCGGGGGCGAGCTTCTTGCGCAGGCTGTGAATGAGAAATTCCACCGCGTTGCTCTCCACCTCCTCGTTCCAGCCGTAGATGCGGTCTTCCAGTTCGCTGCGCGACAGAATGGCGCCCGGGCGCAACAGCAGCGCGTGGAGCAGGGCGTATTCGCGCGCGGTCAGGCGCTGCGTCTGGCCCTGGAAGCGCGCTTCGCGCGTTACGGGGTCGAGATCGACCACGCCGTTGCTCAGCACGGGCTGCGCCTGTCCTCCTTGCCGCCGCGCCACGGCGCGCATGCGGGCGAGCAGCTCGGCGCTCTCGAAGGGCTTGACCAGATAGTCGTCGGCGCCAAGGTCGAGCCCGCGCACCCGGTCTTCGAGGCCGTCGCGCGCGGTGAGGATGAGCACCGGCAGGGTGTGGCCGCCCTGGCGCAAAGCCTGCAGGACCGACAGCCCGTCGCGCTTGGGCAGACCGAGATCGAGCAGCATCAGCTCGTAGGCGCCGTCCTGTGCAGCGGACAGGGCCGAGGCCCCGTCGCGCACCCAGTCGACCGCATGCGTGGCATCGCGCAGGGCCTCGCGGGTGGCCGCGCCCAGCATGGGATCGTCTTCGACAAGGAGGATGCGCATGGGTCTGTTCGCCAGGAAAGTTCGGTCGGGCGGTGTTGATTGTCGTCTGCCCGACTGAGCGGAAACTGAGGGACTTGCACGTATTCTTGCGCGATGGACAAGAAGACGACTTCCGCGCCTGCCGCCGCCGGCCTCAGGCGCCCGCGACTGGGTCTGGCGCTGGGCGGCGGTGCCGCTCGCGGCATGGCGCATCTGGGGGTGCTGCGGGCTTTGGCCGAAGCCGGCATCGAAGTGGACATCATCGCCGGCTGCAGCATCGGGGCCCTGGTGGGCGCGGTTGCCGCCTCAGGCAGCACCGACGGGCTGGAGGCCACGTTCAAGACTTTCGATTGGCGAAAGACGCTCTCGTTCTTCGATGTGGTGTTCCCCCGCGCGGGTCTGATCGATGGCGCCAAGGTGACGGCGCTGGTGCGCGAGCATCTGCCCGACACGCGCATCGAGGCCCTGCCGATCAGGTTCGCCGCCATCGCCACCGATCTGCGCAGTGGCGCCGAGGTCGTGCTGCGTTCGGGCGATGTGATCGACGCCGTGCGTGCAAGCATCGCCGTGCCCGGAATCTTCACGCCGGTGCGCGCGGAAGGGCGGGTTCTGGTGGACGGGGGACTGAGCAATCCGGTTCCGGTGAGCGTGGTTCGCGCGATGGGCGCGGACCGGGTGATCGCGGTCGATCTCAACCACGGCGTGGTGGACGGCCGGCTCAAACGCCGGGTCAGATCGAGGAAGGCCGTCTCCGAGTCTGCCCCCTTGGAGGCCGGCGGTCGCTGGGTTGCCGAGTACCGACATGTGATGGGCGATCTCAGAAGCCGCCTGGCCGCGCAGAGCGCGCCGATCAAGGATCAGTTCTCGCGCTGGGCGGCAAGGGGCGAGGCGCTGCCCAATGTGTTCGAGGTGTTGCTGGCCTCGGTGAATGTGATGGAGATGCACATCACCGAGAGCCGTCTGCGGATCGAGCCGCCGGATCTGCTGATCCGTCCTCCGTTGGCGGATATCCGCTTTCTGGAGTTCGGCCGCGCCGAAGAGTCGATTCAGATCGGCTTCGACGCGACCGTCCAGGCCTTGCGCGGCTGGTCGGCGTAAGGCCCGGGCGCAAGGCTCAGGCCGGGCTCAGCCCGTATTGCGCAGCCCCGCGGCGATGCCGTTGATGCTCAGGTGGATGCCCCGCTTGGTGCGCTCGTCGGTCTGGCCTTCGCGGAAGCGATAGATCAGTTCGATCTGCAGGTGGTTGAGCGGATCGATGTAGGGAAAGCGGGCATGGATCGAGCGCTTGAGCGTGGGGTTGTCAACCAGGCGTTCGGCGTTGCCGGTGATGGCGGTGAGCATCTCGGTGGTGAGCTGCCATTCGCGCTGCAGCGCCTTGAGCACTTTCTGCCGCGTCTTGGCGTCGGGCACCAGTTCGGCATAGCGCTGCGCCACGCGCATGTCGGCCTTGGCCAGCACCATGTCGATATTGGAGAGCAGGGTGGCGAAGAAAGGCCATTGCTTGGCCATGCGCTGCAGCAGCTTCAGACCGTCGGGCTGGGCGTCGAGAAAGGCCTGCACGCCGCTGCCGAAGCCATACCAGCCGGGCAGGGCGACGCGGCACTGACCCCAGGAAAATCCCCAGGGAATGGCGCGCAGATCGGCGATGGCGCGGGTGGCCTTGCGTGAGGAGGGACGGCTGCCGATGTTGAGCTCGGCGATCTCGGAGATGGGCGTGGCCGCGTAGAAGTAGTCGGTGAACTCCGGGGTGTCGTACACCAGCTTGCGGTAGGCGGCCATCGACGCCTGCGACAGCGCCCGCGCGGCGTCGAGGAACTTCTGCGGCGGCGCGCTCACGGCCTTGGTCTGCGGCAGCAGCGTGGCCTGCAGCGTGGCGGCCACGAGGGTTTCGAGGTTGCGCAGACCGATGTCCGGGTTGCCGTACTTGCTGGTGATGACCTCGCCCTGCTCGGTCAGCCGGATCTGGCCGTTGACCGTGCCCGGGGGCTGGGCCAGGATGGCATCGAAGCTCGGGCCGCCGCCGCGTCCCACCGTGCCGCCGCGTCCGTGGAACAGCCGCAGCGTGATGCGATGCTCGGCCTTGAGCTGCTCGAACTGCTCGGCCAGCGCGACCTCGGCGCAGTAAAGCTCCCAGTTGGAGGTGAAGAAGCCGCCGTCCTTGTTGCTGTCGGAGTAGCCCAGCATGATCTCCTGCTCGCCACCCGAGCGCCGCACCAGGGCGGCAATGCCTGGCAGGGCGTAGAAGTCGCGCATGATGGCTGGGGCGTTGCGCAGGTCTTCGATGGTTTCGAACAGCGGCACCACCAGCAGCTCGGCATGGCTTTCGGCGCTGTTCAAGGTGCCGTGGAACAGCCCGGCTTCTTTTTGCAGCACCAGCAGTTCGAGCAGGTCGCTGACGGTTTCCGAGTGCGAGATGATGTATTGGCGGAT
The DNA here is from genome assembly GCA_021286835.1 of Thiomonas sp. GTDB lineage: Bacteria > Pseudomonadota > Gammaproteobacteria > Burkholderiales > Burkholderiaceae_C > Thiomonas. Next base: position 1,761 of record JAJTBQ010000099.1, on the reverse strand, counting down.
GGCGCGCGGACCGAAGTCGCGCCGCGCGCTGTAGGCGCGGTCGAACACGGCCAGTTCGCTTCGCGTCCATTCCGAATAGACCTGATGCGGCAGGCGCAGCGGCCGCGGGTCGTTGAGGCAGCGGATGAGCAGGGCCTGCTTGGCGGCCTCGTCCAGATGACTGTAATCGGGGCACAGATCGGCGGCGGCGAGCAGCTCGCGCAGCACGGCTTCGTGCTGATCCGAGCTTTGCCGCAGATCGATGGTGGCCAGGCGGAAGCCGAACACCCCGGCGGCGCGGATGAGAGGGTCGAGCCGTGCGCGCGCCAGCGGCTCGGCGTGGTGCTGGCGCAGCGAATCGCGGATGGTGCGCAGATCGCCGATGAACTCGTCGGCATTCGCATAGGGCTCGGCGCTGCCCACTTCGGGCAGCATGGCCTGCACCCCGGCGAGCTTGCGCAGATTGGCCGCGAGACGGGCGTACATGCCGATCAGCGCCCGGCGATAGGGCTCGTCGCTGCGATGTTCGGACAGGTCGGGCGAATGCTCGGCCAGCGCGATCAGCTCCGGGCTGGCGCTGGCCAGCAGCGCCGAGATCGACAGTTCGCCGCCGATGGCATGGACTTCGGCCATGTAGAACTCGATGGCGGTGCGCGACTGCATGCGCAGGGCGTAGCTGAGGGTGTCGGCGGTGACGAAGGGATTGCCGTCGCGGTCGCCGCCGATCCAGTGGCCCATGCGGAAGAAGGCCGGCAGATCGGCTTTGGTGGTGTCCTCGGTGTCCTTCCTGCCCGGCGGGAAAAGCGCATCGATGTCGCGTTGCAGGTCGCGGTAAAGGCGGGGGAACTGCCGGAAGAAGGTCGTGCTGTAGAACGACAGCGCGTTCTTGATCTCGTCGGACACGCGCAGCTTGACGTAGCGCAGCAGCCGCGTCTGCCAGAGCTGCACGACCCGCGCGCGCATGGCGTCTTCGATGTCGGCGCGCTTTTGCGGCAGCCGGGTGGCGTCGTGCGCGACCAGCAGCTCGGCCAGGGCGCGCTCGGCATCGAGCACGCTCTTGCGCTGCACTTCCGTGGGGTGGGCGGTGAGCACGGGCGAAATCAGCGCCTGTTCGAAGAACTGCATGAGCTGCCGACGCTCCACGCCGGAGTCCTTGAGGCTTTCGAGCGCGGCGCGCACGCTGTCGCGCTGCGGCGGCGCGTGGCGCTCGGCCTCCTGTTCGGCGCGCCGCAGCACATGGTGGTCTTCGGCGATATTGGCCAGGATGGAGAAGTAGCTGAACGCGCGAATGACGCTCACGGCCTGATCGCGCGTAAGACTGCTGAGCAGCTTGTCGAGGGCGCGGCGATCCCGGGCGTCGCCGTCGCGGTGAAACTTCACCGAGAGCTGCCGCACCGTCTCGACGATGTCGAACATCGCCTGTCCTTCCTGTTCGCGGATCAGGTCGCCGAGCAGGCGGCCGAGCAGGCGGATGTCGTCGAACAGGGCGGCGTCGGGATCGGAGGCGTTGCGTGCGGCAGAGGTGCGTGTCGGCATGGCGTGGAGCGGGAATGAGCACGGAAACAGGGCGGGCTGATGCTATCAGTGCAACGCCAGAGCGAAGCAAGATGCGCGCCCGCATCGCCCCGGGATTTGCGCTTCCGCAGGGTCGATGAAATGATTTTTCGCGATGCGCAACGGGCCGCGCCATCGGCATCGCGCGACCGGAGGCGATGGCATGCGCTCAGAGGGCAACGCTGAACAAGTCCTTCGCGCGTCGCGCATCCTGTGCGCGGGCGGTCT
>JAJTBQ010000001.1 GCA_021286835.1 Thiomonas sp. | reverse complement strand
CGTCGGCGGGTTCATCGAGTGGCGGTTCGCCGCGCAGCCAGGTGGCCACGGCGCCGACCGAATCGTGCAGGCCCGCGGTGCGGGCGGCGCTGCGCTGCAGGGCGTCGTCGTAGACGGCTCGGTAGTTGTCGAACATGATGGGCTGGGTGTAGTAGCGTTCGACCCGGGCGATGCCCGCCGCGCTGGCGGCCTGCCAGCGGTCGGCGTCGCCCAGCAGTTCGGCGCAGGCTTCGCCCAGCCCCTGCGCGTCGGCGATGCCGACCACGGCACCGGAGGCGCCCAGCGCTTCGTCTTCCTCGCCCAGGCCGTAGATGAGCTGACGGCAGGAGCCGACGTCGGTGGTCACCGAGGGCACGCCGCCGGCATAGCCTTCGAGCATGACCAGCGGCAGCGCCTCGCTGATGGAGGACAGCACCACCAGCCCGATCTTGGGCATGAGTTCGGTGAGTTTCTGGAAGCCGAGAAACTGCAGGGTGTCGCCCAGTTGCAGGCTGTCGGCGAGCTCGCGGCATTCGCGGGCATAGTCCGGGTGTTCGTCTTCGGGGCCGGCGATCCAGCCCTGGAGGCCGGGCAGGCGGTTGCTGGCCACGCGCACGGCGCGGATGAAGGTCTTGATGTCCTTGATGGGCACCACCCGGCCGATGAGGCACATCACCAGCGGCGGCTGCGCCGGGCGCAGGGCGCGGGTCGCGGCGAAGGGCGGCACGTTGATGCCGTTGGCGATGCAGCAGGTGGTGATCGGGTTGGCGCCGTCGGCCATCTGGCGCAGACGGTTGGTTTCGTAGAGCGCGATCACCGGATCGGCGGCGTCGTAGCACATGCGGCCCAGCGATTCGAACAGCCTGATCCAGAGCTGGCGGAAGTAGCCCGCTTCGCCCGCGGTGCGCTCGAGCACCGGGGTGTTGTCGCTGATCCAGTTGGCCGAGAACAGGTCGATGCGACGCTCCTTGGTGTAGATGCCGTGCTCCGACAGGATCAGCGGCTTGTCGTACAGCCGCGAGAGCACGGCGCCCAGATACCCGGCATACCCGGTGGAGACGGTGTGATAGACCTTGGCGCGCGGCAACTCCCGGGCCAGGGTGGCCAGGGTCCAGATGGGGGTGTGCATGGTGCGCACCGTCCAGAAGTAGTCGACGAAGGAAGGGTCGGTGCAGCGCAGTTGGTACTGCGCGGTGAGGTAAGCCCACGACTGGTGCGAGTGCAGGAAGTAGCGCAGATCGAGCTTGTCCTGCATGGCTTGCAGGCTGGCGCGCAGCACTTCGGCGCGGCTGGCCGTGTCGTGGCCATCGCGGATCAGGGTGTGCAGGTTTTCCACCAGTTCGGCGGTGCGGGCGTCGCCGCGCTCTTCGTGCGCGGTGGGCAGTACGGCATCGCTGAAGAGGTAATGATGGGTGAGCCCGACCACATTGGGTGGCATCGCGTAGCGGGGCTTGCCATAGTCTTCCTCGCGAGAGCCGAGGAAGACCAGATGAAACCGAAGGTGCGGAAAACCGCTGACGATCTGGTGCACCCAGCTCGACACGCCGCCCGAGACGTAGGGGTAGGTGCCTTCGAGCAGCAGCATGACGTCCACGTCGGCCGAGGATTCATAGGCTGCGGGCTGCGTGTCGGAGAAGTGGGGGGCCATCATGGTCAGCGGTTTGGGAGGTTCAGCTCAACAGCAGGCGATCGGTGTCGCTCAGTGGCGCGGGCGCGGGGGTCTCGGCAGGCCGCGTGGCATCGCCTGGGCGCTGCACCGACGGGGCGTCGGAGATCACCGGCTCTCTGCGATCTTGCAGCGGGGTCTGCCAGACGCGAACCACCGGGCGCAGCCTGGGTGCAACTTGTCGCGTGCCTAGGGGTTCAAGGGCTTCGCCGATGCGGTCGAATTGCCGCAGAGCCCATTCCAGCTCGGCGGCGTAGGGCCGCCACAGCGTGGGGCTGGCGCCTTCGGCCATGAGGTTTTGCAGCACCTCGCGTGCGTCCTGCGTCTTTCCGGCGGCCAGCGACAGTCGCAGAAACATCATCTGCAGGCCCGTATCCTGGGGCAGCGCCTGCCGGGCGATGCGGCAGTAGTGCAGGGCCTGCTCCAGGGCGAAGTCGCGCAGATCGCCTTGGGCCAGACCCTGGTAGATGAATTCCATCTGCAGTTCGGCCACGCGCTGCGCGGCACGGGCGAGCGCGGCACCACCGGAGGCGGAGTGCCGCACGGTCTCGACTTCGCGCAAGGCGTCCTGCAGGCTGTCGGTGAGCCGTTGTTCCCAGGTGTTGCTGATGCCGTAGGCGAGCAGACGGATTTCCTCATCGGGATCGGACAGCAGCTTGCGCAGCACCGGCAGCGTCATGCGCGGCGACATCTCGCGCAGCGCGAGCACGGCGCGGATGCGCTGGGCCTGGGGCTGGCTCTGGTCGCGGGCGATGCGGGCGGTCTGGCCCGCGGGCAGGTCGCGGCGCTGGTCGTCATCGATATGCGACACGGCGAACACCTGGAGGGCCGGCGCCTCGCGCAGATGATCGGTCGCCCTGTGCCGCATGGGCAGCCATTGCGCCAGCCGCGCCGCGATCAGCAGGCCGAAGACGCCCACGACCGGAAAGAAGAACGCCAGCAAGGCCAGGAGGGTGAGCGACAGCCGCCGCGGCTTGCGCAGATCGGCGGGCAGCAGGGTCCACAGCAGCAAGCCGACCAGCACGGCTGCCGCGCCATGCACCAGCCAGAACAGCAGCAGATGCATGTCGTCGCGGCTGACCAGCAGCCAGGCGGCCATCGATTCGAGCAGAACGATGAGCGAGCCGAGCTTGTAGAACAGCGGGTTCATGGACGTTCGGCCATGGGCGGAGTCGAGGGTCTATCCGCTGCCGCGCTGGCCAGAAGACGGCGAAGTTCCAGAAAACCGCTGGGCCCCGCGACTTCGAGGAAGTCCAGATCGAAGGCCTGATCGGGACGCTGATTGCTGCGGCCGAGAATCTGCCCCAGCAGGGTCACCATGTCGCGTCGGTAGTTCGCCAGACCGGCCGAACTCAGCAAGGGGAGCAGCACGACCAGCGCGGGCTTGCCGCCTCGGCCCTTGAGCGTCCAGGTCGAGCTTTCCACCGGCTGCAGACCGGCGAATTCGGCCAGCACATCGTCGCTGACCCGGCCCTGGCCGCTCCATACGGCGCAATAGCTGTGCAGCTTGAAGTTCTGACCCAGTTCGCTGAGCTGGGCCCATTCCTGCTGCAGGCTGATGGGCGCCTGGACCCAGGCCGAGCGCACGTCCTCGACGCTGAGTTCGAGCTGGCTGAAATCGAGGTAGGAGGCGCACAGCACCTGCAGGCGCTGGAGATTGTTTTCCTCGAACGACATGAACGGCATGGTGTGCACGGCCAGCAGGGCATCGACCTCGTCGTATTCGTCGAGCCGCAGCGGCGCGGCGAAGACCCACGGGTTGCCGTCGGTTTCGCCGAGGTGGGTCTGAGCGATGTGCACGGACTGGTGCGTCTCCAGAATGCGGTTGATCAGCACCTCGGCGGGATCGAGCGCCGGCAGGGTCTGGCCCAGCGACGCGGCAAGCCGCCATTGCAGCCCCTGAGGGGTGATCTCCCGCACGAAGATGCCGGCCTCGACCAGCCGGCAGGACTGGCTGAGCAGTTGCAGAAAGGCGCGCGGATCGGGCAGAGGACGCGGTGCGGGCAGGCCGGGCACGGCGTCCGGCGCGGGCAAAGCGCGCCGGTTGCCCTGGAAAGTGAAGGTGCGTCGCAGGTCGAGCAGGGCGTCGCGCAGGGTCATGGGGCGGTCGGTGAGCTCCTGCTCCAGCGTGGAGAGCGCCTCCTTGATGACGAACAGTCGGCGCTTGGTGCGCTCCAGCCGCGCGGTGAGGTCTTTGGTGACTTCGCGGTGCAGCACCTGCCGGTTGCGGAAGGCCGCACCGAATTCGCCCAGGATCAGGGTCATCAGCATGCCGCCGAGAAAGAACTCGGCCGGAAAAGACTCGGCGGGGACCGTGCCGAACAGCAGGGGACCGAACTTCCAGAATGCCGCGTAGAACGCGACGCCGAACAGCCCGTATCCGGCCCCGTAGCGCACCGCGATCAGCCAGGGACCGAACCAGGCCCAGGGGAAGCCGGCATGAGCGCCCAGCGGGTCGTCGGGCCGCAGCTTCCAGCCCAGCCAAAGCACCAGCACGGGCAGCAGCACGCTTTCGACCATCGCCATCAACCGGCCCGACTCGGTGTTCGGCCGCCAGTAGCGCAGCCATTGCCAGCGCCAGCGCGTCGTCTCGCCGCGCATGCGGCGGGTGACGCGGGTGGAAAGGTTGTCGAGTTTCATGCCGTGATCCACACCGTCCGATTCACTTGGCGGCGGCGCTGACGGCTGGTGCGCTCACGCGGATGCCGCGCAGCAGCGATTCGATCTGCGACTGCCCGACCGCGGCCAGAGCCTGATAGCCCCAGCCGGAACGGCCGCCGCTGGCGCTCCAGATCACCTGTCCGCTGGACACGTCGGCGACCTGCAGGGTGATGCCCACGGCGGGCTCGCTGTCGACCCCGGTCTTGTAGCGCCACTCGGTGACCGTGCCCGACAGGGCGTAGCGGGCGCCTTGCTGCCTGGCCCAGGCCAAGGCCTGGGTGGCGGTCACGGCGGGCTCGGCCTCAAGGGGGTTGTCGCCCGCCTTCTGCGGATAGACCACCACCTCGCGCAGGCCTTTTTGCTGCAGCAGCGAGACGGCGATGGCCTGCGCCCTGCGCTCGACCAGCGGCACGTCGGTGGCATTGCTCAGCGGCAGCACGGCGAACCTGGCGTCCGCAGATAGGGTGAGCGACTGCCCGGGCAGCGCGGTCACGGCGCAGCCGGCGAGCAGCAGTGCCGCGGCGCCTGCAACGCCGAGCACGGCGCGGCGCGTGGAGGTGGATGGGGTCATGGAACTCTCCTGCTTCATCATGGTGATAAGAACGCGGTCATCGACCGAACCACAAACGGTACTGCAGATTCCACTGCCGGTTCAGGCCCGAGGTGTTCTGCTGTCGCTGGTAACTGAAGGACAGTTCGTCGGGCCCGAACACGGGGCCGTGGAGGCCCAGATTCAGATTGTTGGTCAGCCCCAACCGGCGTGATTGCAGCACATCGACCTCGGCATACGGCAGCCAGCGGCGGGTATAGGTGTCGCCATGCGCCCTATTGAACCCCAGGCCGAGGCCGATCACGTCGTCGCCGGCGGGGATGAAAAAGGTTGCATCGGGCGCCGCCCCGCCCGGCACCAGCGGTGCGTAAGCCGGCAGCGGCGGTCCCGCGTTGGCGCTGAAACGGTTGGAATAGCCCAGCAGCTTGACGCTGAGATCGGGCTCGCCCCGGCGCAACCAGTAGCCCAGTTCGAACTGGGTGCTCGCGCCATGACCGAGCGGATCGCCCCGGCGGGTGTCGTAGGACATCACCGCGGTGCTCACATTGGCCCATACGCGGCCGAAGTCGCGCGACAGGCGCAGCTCCAGCCGGTCGCGGCTGCCGGCGATCTGCAGCGGACCGGACTCGTCGGCCACGGCGTGGTGCTCGGCTTCGAGCTGCAGGTCGATGTGGTTCGGAAGCTGGGTGTTGCCGCCGAGTCGCCAGCCGTCCAGCGTGCCCACGGCGGTGTTGTGCGTCAGCGCGCCGCTGATCTGGGTGCGTTCGCCCTGCCATTGCAGCCCGAGCTGCGCGTCGTTCCAGGTGGCGGGAACGCCGGTGAGGACGCTGGTGTCATTGCTGCGCATCGACTGGCGGCTGGCCTGGGCCTGCACGCGCCACTGCGCCCCGAGCTGCAGCGACAGTTGCAGAACAGGCCCTTGGCGGACGACGTTGTCGATCTGGCGATGCTCCAGGTTCAAGGTGGCGCGATGCGCCAGCGCGAGTTGCTGCTCGGCGGTCTGGCGGGCGAGGGATTGCAGCGCCGGGTTGTCCTGGCCGCGCTCGGCGGCGTTTTCCAGCACCTGTTCGGCCTCGGCCAAGGCTTTCATGGGGCGGCCTGCCACGCGCTCGGCTTCCGGCCTGTCCTGAGGCAGCAGATGGCGCGCGGCGCCCTCGTCGAGCAGGCGGCGGGTGGCCTCGCGGTCGCCCGCGCGCAGAGCCATCTGCAACTCGATGGACTGGCGGGCGGCGGGGGTGAGCACGCGCCGCGCCAGCCACCAGCGCGCAGCCGAGCTGGTGTCCAGGCGCAGCAGCCAGTCGGCAATGGCGGCGTTGGCCTGCAGGGTCTGCTGGGCCGTGAGCGCGCCGCCGCGCAGCTTGTCGCGCAACGGGTTGAGCAGCACCTGCTGGCCCGCGCCATCGGTACGGGCGTGACTCAGGCGCAGGCGGGCGAGCAGTTCGCCCAGGGCCTGATCGCTGGTCTTGCCGTTCGGGCTGGCGCCGGGCTGGCGTGCCTTGGCCTGCAGCAGCGCCCACGACTGGTTGTACGCAGCCTGCGCGAGCCGGTTCTCGCCAGCCTGATCGAGCAGGTCGCCGTAGTTGAGCAGCCAGAGCGCGTCGTGTTTCTTGCGGGGATAGATGCGCTGGCTGTAGCGCACGGCGGCGCTGGTGTCGCCAAGGGTCTGCGCCGCGGCGGACAGCACGTCCAGGCCGTCGGGCAGGCTCTGCAGGCTGCGGCTGTAGCGGGCGCTGTCTTGCCGCAGGGCGCCGAGTTGGTTCGCGTCGATCAACATCCAGAGCAGGGCGATCTGGTTGTCGGTGTTGCCGGGCGCCAGCCGCAGCGCCTGGCGCAGATCGGCCAGCGCCTGGTCGGTACGGCCCAGCGCCCGCCAGACCTGGGCACGGGCGGCGTACATCTCGGGCTGCTGGCGCAGGGGCGCGCCCGCTTCGCTGTCGAGCACCACGCGCTGCCACGCTTCGATGCCTTGCGCGCTGGGCTGGCGCACCAGCGATTGCAGCCACAGCAGGGCCAGGGCCTGCGAGGGCGCCTTGGCCCAGGCTTGCGGCAGCAGACGCAGCGCCGCGGCATCGCCCTCGGATTGCTGCGTGAGGATGATGAAGCGCTGGAGCTGATAGGGCTTGATGCTGTCGCGCAGCGCGGGCGTCTGCCAGATGCTGCCGTAAGCGGCGCGGGCGCTGGCGGGCTCACCCATGTCCCAGGCGATGTCGCCCAGCAGCCCCTGATGGGCGGTGCGCAATTCGGTATTGCTGCACGGCGGCACGAAGGCGGTGGGCGCGCCCTCGGCGGGACGGGCTGTGGAGGGAGCGCCGGTGCAGTTCGTGGCATCCCGCAAGTGCTGGGTGGCTTCGAGCACCTGCCGCGCCTGCTCGAACTGTCCGCTTTGAAGCAGGGCGATGGCGTAGTCGATGCTGCCGCGCAGATCGAGCGCGCCGCGCTTGAGCGCCTCGGCATAGGTCGCCAGCGAAGCCTCGACCTCGCCCATATTGCCCAGCAGCCAGGCCAGCGGCGTCAGCACCTTGGGCTCCTTGACCGCGGCTTTGCGCAGGATGGTCACCGCTTGCTGCGGATGACCGCGGATTTCCAGCGCCTGGGCGTATTGCAGCCACTCGTCGGCCGTGAGGTTGGTGTGCGCGGCGCGCTGGGCCCAGTAGGCATCCAGACCGCTGCTGGAATGCAGGGCCAGCGCGAGGCGGCGCAGTTCGTCGAGGGCATGCTGCGTGAACTGGGCGCGCAGCAGGGCGATCCACTGCCGCATGGCCGCGTCGGGTTGACCGCTCCATTCCAGCACCTGGGCGCGGCGCTGGGCCCAGACTCGGTTGCCGGGTTGCGCCGCCATCGCTGCGTCGGCGAGGTGGACGGCTTCCCGCAGATGGCCATTGGCCAGCAGCACTTGCCAGGCCAGTTCGCGCTGCTCCGGGGCGAGGGCCCGGCCCAGTTCGGCGGCGGGCTGATCGAGCGCTGCGGCCTGCTGCAACCAGAGATAGGCCTCGGTGGGCTGGTTGGCCCCCAGCGCCAGACGCACCATGTACCAGGCCATGGCGGGTTGCACCGGGCCCTTGCCCAAAGCCGCGGCGGTCTGCCGGTAGGCCAGGCGGGGATCGCCCGAGGCAAGCAGGGCGCGGGATCCCGACTCGATCAGCTGCTGGCGCTCGGCCTCGGTCACCCGGCCCCGGGCCGAGTCGAACAAGACCTGCGCGGCAAGCGCCTCGGCATGCACGCCCACGAGCAATTGCGCCGCCTGCTGCGCCGCAACGGGGGGCAGGGGCAGGAAGCGGCGGACTTCGCCTGCCAGGCGCTGCACGTCTTGAGGCACGTCCAGACCTTGCAGCAGCACCAGGGTGTCGCGCCAATCGTTGAAGCTGGCGGGCCGCGCGTGCTGCAGCAGACCGATGAGCGCCTCGCGCGCCTTGGCCGCCTGGGCGTCCCGGCCCAGAGCGCGGGCATCGAACCAGCGGGTTTTCCAGATCTGCAGCCGCAGGGCGTCGGCCTGCGGGGTCTGCACCGAACGCAAGGTGTCGAGCGCCTCCTGCGACTTGCCGATGTGCACGTAGCGCTGGGCCAGCATCAGGCGGTAGTCGATGTCGCCGCCGCGGAGATCGACCAGATGGCGCAGGTAGTCGATGGCCAGCCCGTCGTCGGCGCTGCTGCCGAGCAATTGCATCAGACGCTGGCCGGGATAGACCAGCGCCAGAGTGCCGGCGCACAGCAATCCCAAGCCTAGAAGTGCCCCGCGCGGAAAGAGGCGGCTGCGCTGCGGATCATCGGGTGAGATGTGCAGCGGATCGCGTCGGGCGGGGCGGGGGTTTTCCAGCATCGAACGTGATTGTCGGTCAGGCCCGCTTCAGGGCGAGATCCGTTGTGGTGCCGGTGCTGCTGATGCGCACGCCCGAGGCGGTTTTCTCGACGCTCGCGCCCTTGGCGGTCTGCACGGTCCAGCCGGGCGGCAGCGCGAACTCGGCTTCGACCGGCAGGTGACCGCGCAGACTGATCTGCACGCTGTCGTTCTTCTGCACGATCCAGCGCGTGACGTCGGCATTGGCCTCGATCAGCCGTGGCGCTGGCTGGCCCGCGGCCGATGTCTGCAGGATGGCCTGCTGCGCCGTCGCATGCACATAACGTTGCTGCCCGTGCTCGTTCCAGCCGGCGATGTTCCGGCAGTTCGCCAGCTCCGGTAGGCTGGCTGCCTGGGGCTGGGTCCACTGCCGCATCTCCGGCCCGGCGCGCAGACGCCAGCCGCCCGCCAGGCGGCGCGCGACGGTGGCCTGCCGCCAGTCGTTGACGCTGCGGAAATACTGGTGGCCGAAGATGGCGTGGGTGGGCTGTTTGAGCACCCATTGGTACACCGTGTGCAGGCTTTTGGCGCCGGCCGCCTTGGTCACGATGTAAGGGTGGAAGTAGATGTCGATCGGTTTGATGCGGCGCGGAAGATCGGTGAGCTGATAGCTCTCGATCACACGCTCGAAGCCGAAGTAAGGGCCTTTCCAGTTGTGGGTGAAGTCTTCCTCGTTCGACTGCGCGGCGTACACCTGGAAATACTGGCCCTTGGGAATGCCCATGGGCCAGATGTTCGAGAGGGTGGGCTGAGACTTGGTGATCGGCGCGCCGCCGCCATTGATATTGCCCAGTCCGTTCTCGTAGGCCATGGCCACGGCTTCATCGGGTGGATTGCAGTCACCGGGCCAGAGCACCATATCGCATTTCTTGCCGGGCGGCGCGAGCTTCTGGTCGATGTAATCGGCCGCGCCGGTGATGTTGCTCGCCGTGCTGAAGGTGTAGTTGGGCAGGGGCAGGTAGTAGCCGTAGGGATAGTCCTTGCTGGGCTTGCCCAAGCTGTGCGTGCGGCTGGCCTCCACCCAGTTGAAGGGATGCGACCAGGTATGACTGCCGACTTCGATCCACGGCAGGGCGTACATGCGCCGGGCCCATTTCTGCGAGAGATCGGCCGTTTTGGGGTAGAGGCCCTCATGGCTGATCTCGCCGATGATGACCGAGGCCAGCGTAGGCACCTTGTACTTTTCGAGGAAATCGGTGATCAGCACTTCGCAGGCCAGCGGCGAGCCGGGCTGATCGCTGGCGTTCGGCCAGCCGTCGCCGTCGAAGTGCACGAAGAAGACGCGGCGCCCGGTCCGGGTCGTGACGTCGGGCATGGGGTCGTGGCCCAGGCGCAGCGCGGCACCGAAGAAGGCGATGGGCTCGATCGACCAGCGCGTGCCGGTATTGCCCGGCAGATTGAACACGCCGAACGCGCCCAACGCATAGCCGCCCCAGGGGGTGATGGCGGCGCCTGCCATGGCGCGGCCGTCGGCACCGGTGGCCGTGAGCCAGGGTTGCGCGCCCGGCCCGGCATCGATGGGCACGGTGTCCAGCGGATTGATCAGCGGAATGACTTCGCCATTGGGCGAGCCTGTCTCGCGCTGCACGCGGATCGGGCCGGGCAGGGCGGACTGGCCCACCGTGGTGGCGCCGAGTTCGGGCAGCACGTCCGCATCAGCCGAGCCCATGACGACCACCGGCACCTTTTCGGCGACCGCGCGCTTGAGCAGCGTGCGAATGTCGGCGGGCACCTCGGACTGGTCGGGATACAGCACGAGCGCCGCATAGCGTCCGGCCAGGGGTTCGCTCACGGCGGGCGCGCCGATATAGCGGTACTCGGGCACCAGGCCGAGGTACTCCAGCGGCATGGCGCCATAGATGTGGGCGCTTTGCGCCTGGAGTTCCGGGCTGTCGCCCTCCTTGCAGGAATGCAGCAGCAGCACACGGCGCGGCACCAGTTCCACCGTGCCCACGCCCAGGCTCTCCAGCGTGGGGTCGGCCACCCAGGGGATGAGGCCCTGTGCCGCGATGTTCTGCGCCGTCTGGCGGGCGAGCGCGCGGTCTTGCGGCGCACAGTAATCGATGGCGATGCATGGCAGCTTGAACTTGCCGCGCATGTCGGCAAAGCGCGCCAGCAGCCATTCGCGGTCAGAGGCCGACACCTCGACATAAGCGTTTTCGCCCTGGTTCCAGCCGCGGTAGACCGATTCGGCCGCCACCGCGAGGACGTTCGGCGCCAGCGTCGCGTCGACCAACTCGAAGCCGCGGTTGAGCATCAGACGGATGCCCGGAAACGCGGCGATCAGACTCCGCAGCGTCTCCGCCAGGGCCTGGGCCTGCCGCGCCTGTTCGGCAGGCGTCTTGGCCAGCAGCTGATAGGAGTCGAGGGTGTCGAGGAAAAAGGCGCGGAAGCCGGCATCCCATAGCGGCTTGACGATGCGCTCGCGCAGGAATCGGGGCCAGCCCGCCGCGGTCTGATCGACCACCCGCGAGCCCCAGGCCGCGTTCGATGCGGGCAGCCAGGCCTTGGGCACGTCGGCGAAATAGGGCCGATCCGGGGTGACTTCGCCCACCGACACATAGGCCAGCGCGAGGGTGTCGGGACCGAGGGTGGCGACGATGCGGGGATCTTGCGCCAGGGCGTGCGCGGGTTCGAGCACCACCCAGTCGAAGGCGCGCAGGTCGTCCACCGGAATGCGCGCGCCGTAGTAAAAAGCGACGGCAGGCTGATCGGCGGCTTGCGGATCGCCGCCGAGACAATCGGGACATTGCCCGCAGGTACAGGTCTGGGCCAGCGCCTTGCCCACACCGGCACTCAGCAAACCCAGCCCCAGAAGGCCTCGGCGCCCCAGGGTGTTGGCCAGCAGGCGGCTTTGCGCGAAGGACTGAAGAAAATGGCGGCGTTGCATGGTCGGTTTCAGGGGAAGATCAGACCGCAGGAATGTTGTGATCAATCGGATGCAGGTGTCCGATTTTCTTCGTTTTTCGAGTGGCCGTGCCTGAAATTGCGGCGGCGTGGGAAGGGATTTGTGATTTTTTGCACACGAGCTCATCAGGGAGGACGTCTCAATGACTGAGCGAGAGGGTTCCGCCATGGCGTGGATCGATACCCACGCCCATCTCGACGCGGCCGAATTTGAGGGGCAGGCCATCGAGGTGGTGGCGCGGGCGCGGCGGGTGGGGGTGGCCGGCGGGGTGATTCCGGCGGTCGAGCGCCGCCATTTCGAAACGGTTCAGCAACTTGCGCACCGCTGCGGCTGGGCCTACGCGCTGGGCATTCATCCACTCTACGTCGAGCAGGCGCAGGATGAGGATTTGCAGGCCCTGCATGCGGCGGTGGCTCAGGCGCTGACCGATCCGCGGTTCGTCGGCATTGGCGAAATCGGGCTGGATTTTTTTGTTCCGGGTCTGGACCGCGAGCGACAGCAGCGGTTCTACGCGGCGCAGTTGCGCATCGCGCGGGCTTTCGATCTGCCCGTCATCCTGCATGTGCGCAAGTCGCAGGACGCCTTGCTGGCCGGACTGCGCCGCGCCGGTTTTGGATCAGGGCGGCCTGCGGGCATCGCCCACGCCTTCAACGGCAGCGCGCAACAGGCGCAGGGCTTCATCGACCTGGGGTTCGCCCTGGGGTTCGGAGGCGCCATGACCTTCGAGCGGGCGCTCAACATCCGCAGACTGGCCGCCGATGTTCCCGAGACCGTGCCGGTGCTCGAAACCGATGCGCCCGACATACCGCCCGTGTGGCTCTATCGCCCCTGGCAGACGCAGACCGATGCGCCGCCCACGCCCAATGCGCCCGAGCATCTGCCGCGCATTGCCCAGACTTTGGCCGAGTTGCGCGGCTGGTCGCTGAGCAGGACCGCCAGCCAGACCACCGCCAATGCCTTTCGCGTCCTGCCGCGGCTGTCGCAGGCCTGGGCGGCAGGCTTTTTGTCGCAGGCGAGATGATCGACCGCTTGGGCTTGTTCCGCCTTGCCCTTGATTTTCGACCTTCCGGCCGTATCTGTCTGCGCAGGTTTTTTTCCTTCGTTTCCCGTACGCACCATGAGCACTGAACCAAGCAACGCATCCTCCACCAGCACGCACACCCACGCCTTCCAGGCCGAAGTCCGCCAACTGCTGCATCTGGTCACCCATTCGCTCTATTCCAACCGCGACATTTTTCTGCGCGAGCTGATCTCCAATGCCTCGGACGCGTGCGACAAGCTGCGCTTTCAGGCCATCGACGACGCCGCGCTGATGGAAGGCGATGCCCAATTGCGCATCCGCATCGCCGTCGATCCCGAGCAGCGCACGCTCACCATCAGCGACAACGGCATCGGCCTGAGTCTGGACGATGCCGTCGAGCACCTGGGCACGATTGCCAAATCGGGCACGCGCGAGTTCATGCAGAAGCTGGGCGACAAGCAAAAGCCCGACGCTGCCCTCATCGGCCAGTTCGGCGTGGGCTTCTATTCCGGCTTCATGGTGGCCGATCGCATCACCGTCGAATCCCGCAAGGCGGGCATGGCCGAAGGCGAGGGCGTGCGCTGGGTGTCGGACGGCACCGGCGAATTCACCGTGGAGACGATGTCGCGCGCCGGACGCGGTACCGATGTGATTCTTCATTTGCGCGCCGATGCCGACGACACGCCGCACGAGGACAAGATCGAGAAATATCTGCGCGTCTGGACGCTCAAGGATCTCATCGGCAAATACTCCGACCATATCTCCCTGCCCATCGAGATGCGCAAGGAGCACTGGGATGCCGAACAGAGCAAATACGTTGCCACCGACGAGTGGGAACAGATCAACAGCGCCGCGGCGTTGTGGACCCGCAGCAAATCCGACATCACCGAGGCGCAGTACCTCGAGTTCTACAAGCAGCTCAGCGGCGACAGCAACCCGCCCTTGCGCTGGACGCACAACCGCGTCGAGGGGCGCAGCGAATACACCCAGCTGCTTTACCTCCCCGCCAAGGCTCCGATGGATCTGTGGGACCGGCAGCAGAAGGCCGGCGTCAAGCTCTACGTGAAGCGGGTCTTCATCACCGATGACGCGCAAAGCCTGATGCCCAGCTATCTGCGCTTCGTGCGCGGGGTGATCGACAGCGCCGATCTGCCGCTCAATGTGTCGCGCGAGATGCTGCAGGAAAGCCGCGATGTGCGCGCCATCCGCGAGGGTTCGGTCAAGCGGGTGCTGTCGCTGCTGGAAGACATGGCGGGCAGCGACGACGCTGGCGAACGCGACAAGTATGCCGCTTTCTGGACGGAGTTCGGACCCGTCCTGAAGGAGGGTTTTGGCGAAGATTTCGCCAATCGCGAACGGCTGGCGAAGCTGCTGCGCGCGGCCTCCACCCATGCGCAGGACGACGCGCAGAGCGTGTCACTGGCCGACTATGTGAGCCGCATGAAAGAGGGGCAGAAGGCCATTTACTACATCACGGCCGAGACGCCGAAAATCGCCCGCTCCAGCCCCCAGCTCGAGATCTTTCGCAAGAAGGGCATCGAGGTGCTGTTGCTGACCGACCGGGTGGACGAGTGGATGCTGGGCTTCCTCAATGAGTTCGACGGCAAGCCGCTGCAATCGGTGGCGCGGGGGGCGGTCGACCTCGGTGACGTCAAAGGCGCCGATGACGAGGCTGGCGAGGCCAAGGACGAGAAGGCGACCTCCGAAGACCATCAGGCGCTGATCGAGCGCTTCAAGGCGGCGCTGGGCGAGCGCGTGCAGGACGTTCGGATCTCCGAACGCCTGGTCGACTCTCCGGCCTGTCTGGTTGCCGCGGACGACGGCATGAGCGCGCATCTGGCCCGGCTGCTCAAGCAGGCCGGACGCGATGAAATGCCCGCCGCCAAACCGGTGCTCGAACTCAACCCCGGGCATGGTCTGATCAAGCGCGTGGTGGCCGATGCGGCCCACACCGACGATCTGGCGCAGGTGGTGTTCGATCAGGCGCTGCTGGCCGAAGGCGGTCAGCTCGATGATCCGGCGGCCTATGTACGCCGGGTCAATGCCCTGCTGGCCGGTTGAGCCTGGAACGCCCGTGCCTGCGGCCTGGCTTCAGGCACGGGGCGGTTTTCAACGCTGGCCTTCAACCCAGATTGTCCAATAAGCGGCGCGTTGCGCGGGGGCTCAATCCATCCTCAAACCACCGCGCCATCATCCCGCGTCCTATTGAACCATCTGGATTCAACTCACCCAGCTGACGACGCTGAGCATGGCGAGCAGCAGCATCCACAGCAGCACCGAGCGCCACACCAGGCCCACCACATTGCGCAGATGCGCCGGTTGAGGAATGGCGCCGGGCATCGCCGCGGAATGGCCGGGCGGCTGGCCTTCACCTTCCTGCGTCCAGCCCGGCTCGGTGGGGGCGGTCGGTGGCGCGCCGGCGGTCGCACCCAGACGGATGCCCACGGCGCCCGCCGCCGATGCCAGCATGACACCGGTATTGCGGTTGGGCCAGAGTTGCGAGAACCCGCGCCAGATGTCGATGGCGTCCTCGAAATTGCCGACGATGGCGTAGCCGATGGCCGTCAGGCGGGAAGGTACCCAGTCGAGCAGGTCAAAGGTCTTCTGCGCAAACACGCGCAGCGCGGGGCTCGCTTCGCTGTCGGCGCTGTTCCACTTGCCGGCGACATAGTCGCTCAGGCGATAAAGCACCGCGCCCGCCGGACCGATGGGAAGAATGAACCAGAAGAACACCCCGAGGACGTAGCGCTGCACCGACACCAGGGCATGTTCGATGGTCTGTTGGGTGACGTCGCTCGGACTCATGTCCACGGTGTCGAGCGCTTTCCACTGGCGCAGCAGGCTGCGCGCCGTCTCGGCATCCTGATGATTGAGCGCGTCCTGGATGTCGGTGAAATAGTGGCTGAACTGACGAAAGCCCAGCGTGAAATACAGCACGGCAATATTCCACGCCAGGGCCAGCAGAAGGCTGTATTGCAGCGCGAGCAGGTAAATGGCCAGTGTCACCAGGGCGGGCAGCAGCACGGCGATGAACCAGGCGGCCACGCCATGTCGCGATTGTCCCGCGTCGAAGTTGCGAGAGGCGAGATCGGCCAGGGTCTGGCGCAGCCGATACACGGCACTGCCGCGCCCCAGGGGTTTGAGCTGCTCGACAAGCAGCGCGATGAGAACTGAGAGAAAAGCCATGCGTCTATCCTACGCAATCAGCAGTCGGTACAGATTGCGCAACATGGCGGCCGTGGCCCCCCAGATGACGTAGCTGCGATCGTCGACGACATAGGGCATGACCAGAAACCGGCGGCGCAAAGGGATCGGATTGACCGGCGCGTTGCTCTGCATCGTCCATTCCCGGTGTTCGTGGTGCCGCGGGTCCATGAGAAAGGCCAGGGGGACTTCGAACAGTTCACTCACTTCGTCGGGATGGGGTTGCAGCCCCTCGGCGCCGGAGACCAGCGCGACGACGGGCGTGACGGCGTAGCGCGAAGCGGTGCAGTACAGCGGCAGCGTGCCCAGGATTTCCGCGCCGGCAGGTCGCAGGCCGATTTCCTCGTGAGCTTCCCGCAAGGCCGTTGCCGCGGGGTGCAGATCCTGGCGATCGCAGCGCCCCCCGGGAAAACTGATCTGGCCCGCATGCTCATGCAGATGAAGATTGCGGCGAGTGAGGAGCACCTGCAAACCCTGACGGCGCTGCACCAGTGCGATGAGCACTGCCGCGCCCCGGAGCGGCTGGGCATGCAGGCGCAAAGAGTCCTCAAACAGTTCCGGCGTCCAGGAGGGCTGCGATGCGAAACGCTGGCGAAGCCGCTCCGGGGTCAACTGCTCCTGGGTAACGGCGGGCAGGGCGTCATCGCGTCCGATCAGTCGGGCGCTATAGGGGTCGATGGGCTGAAGGCGGTGTGAAGACACGGTGAGTGCCGGCAACAAAAAAGCCGACTTGCAGGGCAGGTCGGCTTCGGTGGCGATCCGGCGGTGCCGGAATGACCAGAAAGCGTGCGGATCAGGCCTCTGCAGACGCACTGGCCTGGGCGGCCGCGGCAGACTTGAGCACCAGTTTTTCCTTGATGCGCGCCGACTTGCCCGAGCGCTGACGCAGGTAGTACAGCTTGGCGCGGCGCACGTCACCGCGGCGCTTGACCTCGATCGATGCGATCTGCGGCGAATACAGCTGGAACGTACGCTCCACGCCTTCCCCGGCAGAGATCTTGCGCACGATGAAGCTGGAATTCAGTCCACGATTACGCTTGGCGATCACCACACCTTCGTAGGCCTGGTTACGTTTGCGGTTGCCTTCAACCACCTTGACGGACACGATGACCGTGTCGCCTGGGTTGAACTGGGGAAAGGATTTGCCCGCACTGACGCGGGCCATTTCTTCCTGTTCCAAGGTAGCAATCAGATTCATTTGAAGCTCTCCAATGATCTTGCCGTCCAGTGTAGGAAAGGGTTTGGTTGTCACAAGGGGCGATGCACTTCAGTGCACTCGCGCCAAGAGACGGGCCAGCAGAGGATCAAACCGAAGAAGTATAACCTAAGGCCGACAGGATGCGCAGATCCTTCTGGCTGAGCTGACCGGACTGATGCAACAGCGCAATCAGATCCGGACGCCGTTGCAGCGTGAGACGCAAAGACTGCTCCCTGCGCCACTGTGCAATGCGCGCGTGATCGCCGCTGAGCAGCGCTTCCGGCACGGCGCGGTCGCGATGGTTCTCCGGGCGCGTGTAGTGTGGGCAGTCGAGCAGGCCGTTGGCGAAGCTGTCCTGCTGGGCCGATTCGGCACTTCCCAGCACGCCGGGCAGAAACCGGCAGGCCGCGTCGAGCAGCGCGAGGGCGGGAATCTCTCCGCCCGAGAGCACAAAGTCGCCGAGGCTGATCTCCAGGTCCACCCGGTGGTCGATGAGACGCTGATCCACACCCTCGTATCGGGCGCACAGCAGCGTGGCGCCGTCGGATCGTGCCAGGTCTTCGACCAGACGTTGATCGATGCGCCGGCCCGTGGGCGAGAACAGCCAGACCGGCGCGTGCGGAAGGGCCGCGCGCCGCCGCTCGGCTGCAATCGCGTCCAGCGTCTGCTCCAGCGGTTCGGCCAGCATGACCATGCCAGGGCCGCCGCCGTAGGGACGGTCGTCGATCGTGCGGTGCGGGTCCGAGGTGAAATCGCGCGGATTCCAGCACTGCAACTGCAATTGACCCGAGTCGAAGGCGCGCCGCGAGACGCCGTGATGCTTCAGCGGCTCGAAATACGCGGGAAACAGGCTGATGACATCGATGCGCAGCATGGAGGTCGGTCAGTCGAAACTGGCGTCCCACGAAGCAACGATGGTCTTGGTCGGCAGATCGACCGAGACGATGTAGGCATCGACAAATGGAAGCAGGCGTTCCCGGGGCTTGGCGTCAGGATTGGGCTGGGGAACTTGCACGCGAAGAATGGCGTGGGCCGCACTCTCCATCAACCCCGTCACGCCACCGAGATCCACGCCCTCGGGCGTGCGAACCTGGCAGCCGATCAGGTCGGCCCAGTAAAACTCGCCGTCGTCCGGCGGGGGAAACTCGGCACGCCGCACCGAAATCTGCCTGCCGCGCAGCGCCTCGGCGCCACTGCGGTCGTCCAAACCTTCGAACAGCGCAACCAGGGCGCTGCCGTGGCGTCTGGCCAGGCGCACCGTGAACGGCGCTGCATCTTCGAAGCCCGGGCGGCTCAGCCACCATGTCTTGGACTTGAGCAGGGCTGCGGCTTCCGGTGCATCGGGGGCAACCTTCACCCAGCCCCGCACGCCCCAGGCATCGAGGACATGGCCGACGAGGAAAAGATCGTCAGGGATGCTCATGGACATGAACGAGGTTCCGTGCAACAGAAAAATGGCGGGACGGCCTATTCAGCCGACCCGCCGGGCACCCTCAGATCGAGATCGATCGGAAGGCTAGGTCAGGCAGCAGCCTGGCCGGATTTCTGCGCGCTCTTCACCAGACGCTGCACGGTGGGCGAAACCTGCGCGCCCACACTGGTCCAGTGGTTCAGGCGCTCGGTCGCGATGCGCAAAGGCACTTCGGCACCGCGGGCCACCGGGTTGTAGTAACCCAGGCGCTCGATGTAGCGGCCGTCACGACGGCTGCGCGAATCGGTGGCCACGATGTGGTAGAAGGGGTGTGCCTTGGCGCCGGCACGGGTCAGACGGATCACAACCATTTTGCTTCCTTGTCAAAAAATGAGAGCCGGCGACGGGTCGCGGGCAGTATGTCGGGGCGTCGCTCCTAGGGCCTGGGGTCAAACTTACAGGCCCGGGGACGGGATTTATGGGTAGGCACCGCGGGGCACGCCTACCGCAAAAACCTCAAATGCCAGGATCACCTTTTTGGCAATCCGGCCCGCAGGGCATAAGTCCTTCGGATGCCCTGCCTTCAAAATCGTTTGCAGCGCTCGAATAAACTCGCCATTATAAACATGACCCTTCCCCTTATTGCACTTCATGTCTGAAATCATCATTCGCGCCGCCACTTCGCTGGATTTGCCGATCATCACCGCCATTTACCGCCACCATGTCCTGCACGGCACGGGCACGTTCGAAACCCAGGCGCCTGACGAGGCCGAGATGGCACGTCGCTGGGAGGAAGTGCAGTCGCGCAAGCTGCCTTGGTTGGTCGCGCTGCGCGGCCAGGAAGTTGTCGGCTATGCCTACGCCAACTGGTTCCGGGCCCGTGAGGCCTATCGTTTCACCGTCGAGGATTCCATTTATGTCGCCCCGGATGGATTGGGTCAGGGGGTGGGTGGGCGCCTGCTCGACGCTTTGATCGAGGCCTGCACGGGCAGCGGGGCACGACAGATGCTCGCCGTCATCGGCGATTCCGAGAACGCGGGCTCCATCGGCGTGCATCGGTCGCGCGGATTCGCCGATCTGGGACGCATGCCTGCTGTCGGCTGGAAATTTGACCGCTGGCTGGACGTCGTGCTCATGCAACGCGCACTTGGGGCTGGCGCCGCAACCGTTCCCGCCTGATGGCCGATGATGACTGCGCAAACTTCTTTCAAAAGCAAATTCCTGGCGGCCCTGCTGGCCCTGCT
Organism: Thiomonas sp.; assembly: GCA_021286835.1. Lineage (GTDB taxonomy): Bacteria > Pseudomonadota > Gammaproteobacteria > Burkholderiales > Burkholderiaceae_C > Thiomonas. Next base: position 27,028 of record JAJTBQ010000001.1, on the reverse strand, counting down.
GGCCGGCGTTTTCGGTGGGCATCGTTTCTACCTGTACGGATCGAGAGACCGCTGGGCCTGGTTGCACGGCCCTCTTTTTATCGTCGGGCTGCTGGGGGTCTGGCGCTTCGTGTCTCAGCACATGGACGACGGCCTCACCTGGGCGCTGCTCGGGGTGTTCGTGGCGGTGGTCATTGCCGTGGTCGTCCAGACCCTGGTGATTGGGCTGACGCCCGATGAGCGCTGGGATGCACGCTGGAATCAGGGCATCGACCGCCGCAGCGCCAATGGATGGGGGCCGGTGTTGATCGTGATCTTCGCGCTGTTCATGAGCGTGGGCTCGCTGACCGGCGGACTCGCGTATGTGCTGCAGCGCTTTTTCGGCGGCGCTTGAGCGCGCTTGTCGGTCACGCCGGATTCATTCACACCTTCTGACTCAGAGCGGTTCCAGCCTCTGGATGCGCTGGCCTTCGGCCAGGCGGCGCTCGGCCAGTTCGGCGACGGATGAACCTGCGAGGCGTCCCTCGGGCCAGATCTCGGCCAGGGGCGCCAACACGAATGCACGCGCAGCCATGCGGGGATGGGGCAGGGTCAGCCGTTCGCTTTGGCGTTGCAGGCTGCCGTAGAGCAGCAGGTCGAGATCGAGGGTGCGCGGTGCGTTGACTGCACCGATGGGGCGTTGACGGCCCATGCGGGCTTCGATGCCGAGCAGGCCGTCGAGCAAGGCCTCGGGCGACTGGGCGGTGCGGACCTGCACGACGGCGTTCCAGTAGTCCGGTCCGGTGGCATGCTGCGGCGCCGTGCGGTAAAGGCTGGAGCGCGCCACCACGCGGGTCAGCGCCAAGCCATCAATGGCCAGGGCGGCTGCGCGCAGGGCGGCCGCGCCATCGCCCAGATTGGCGCCGAGGGCGATGAAGGCTTCGACGTCATCGGCGCAGGCCATCGCCGCTCACTCGGGATCGTGGCTGGCCGTGTCTTCGGTCTTGCTGCCGTCGGCGGGCTTTTTGCGTCGGCGCCGACGTTTGGGCTTGCTCGCGGCGCTGGGCTGCGGGGCGGCGGCAAGCATCTCGGCGCGGCCTTCGGCATCGGCGAACTGGAAGGCTTCCCACCATTGCGCCAGCTCCGGCTCGGCCTGGCCGCTGCGGGCGCGCAGACTGAGGAAATCGTAGGCGGCGCGAAACCGTGGATGCTCGACCAGACTGTTGGCGTAGCGGGGCGTGCGGCGCTCGAACCGGGATTGCAGTGACCAGATTTCACGCATGTCGGTGGCGATGCGGCGCTGGATGGCCAGGCGTTCGGCCTGCGCGGCCAGCACCTCGTCGGCAGCCTGGTCGAGTGCCATGAGGGGAGCCACGCCTTCGGCGCGCAGCGCGTCCCACCGCAGTTCCACGTCGTGCCAGAGCAGGCAGGCGAAGAGAAAGCTCGGGCTGGCGGTCTTGCCCTGGCCGATGCGGGCATCGGTGTCTTGCAGGGCGTTCATGATGAAACGCTCGCCTTCGGGCTTTTCCAGGACGGGGTCGAGCAGCGGAAGAAGCCCGTGATGCAGACCCAGGCGCCGGAGTTGCTGCAGGGAGGCGACCGCATGGCCGGTCTGCAGGAGCTTGATGGTTTCGTCGAACAGGCGTGCGGCGGGGACGTTGGCCAGCAGGTCGGCGCTGGACGCGATCGGTTCCAGCGTGGTCGGATCGATCTCGAAGCCGAGCTTGGCGGCGAAGCGGGCGATGCGCAGCATCCGCACCGGGTCTTCGCGGTAGCGGGCGGCGGGGTCGCCGATCATGCGCAGGCGGCGCTCTTTCAGGTCTTTCATGCCCTGGTGGTAGTCGACCACCACGTCGCGGATCGGGTCGTAGTACAGCGCGTTGACGGTGAAATCGCGGCGCTCGGCATCGTCGTCCAGCGTGCCCCAGACGTTGTCGCGCAGCACGCGGCCGCTGCTGTCCACCGCCAGGGTCTTGTCGGCCAGGGCGCGGCGCGAGGTTCGCTCGTTGCCGTCCACGGCCTCGGCGGCCTGCGCATCGTGCAGCGCGCGATAGGTGGAGACTTCGATGATGTCGCGGCCGTACATGACGTGCACGATGCGAAAGCGTCGGCCGATGATGAAGGCGCGCTTGAACAGCGGCTTGACCTGCTCGGGCGTGGCGTTGGTGGCGACGTCGAAGTCCTTGGGCTTGAGGCCCAGCAGCAGGTCACGCACCGCACCGCCGACGATGTAGGCCTCGTAGCCGGCCTGCTGCAGGGTCTGCACGGTGTTGCGGGCGTTCTGCGAGAGGCGGTTGGCGTCGATCTGGTGCTGTGCCCTGGGCAGGTCGCGGCGTTGGCCACGACGCTGCGGAGCGTCGTCGCCCTTGTTCGGGGTGAACAGGCGGCTGATGAATTTTCGGATCATGTCAACAACTGAAGAGTGGGCCAGCCTTTTTCCAGCGCGATGGCGGCCAGCAAGGGGTCGGGATGCACGACCACGGGGTGGGTCGCATGCTCGAGCAGGGGGCGATCGTTGATCGAGTCACTGTAGAACCAGATCTGATCGAAATCCTTCCAGCCCAGGCCCTGCGCGGCCAGCCATTGCTCGGTACGAATGATCTTGCCCTCGCGAAACGACGGCGTGCCGATCCAGTTGCCGGTGTAGCGGCCCTGGCTGTCGCGCTCGAGATCGACGCCGATGAGATGTTCGACGCCGAAGACATCGGCGATCGGACGGGTGACGAAGGTATTGGTCGCGGTCACGATGCAGCACAGATCGCCGGCCTCTTTGTGACGGCCGACGAGTTGCCGGGCGGCAGGCTGGATCTGCGGCATCACGACGTCCCGCATGAAACCGGCTTGGGCGGCGTGCAGGGTTTCGAGATCCTTGCCGGCGATCGGTTCCAGGGCAAAGCGCAGATAGGCGGCAAGGTCGAGCGTGCCGGCCTTGTACTGGCGGTAGAACGACTCGTTCTGCTGGCGGTGCTGTTCCGCGTCCACCCAGCCCAGCTCGGCGAGGTATTGCCCGAAGGCATGGTCGGAGTCGAAAGGAATCAGCGTGTTGTCGAGGTCAAACAGGGCGAGCTTGCGCATGGAAAAGAGGATCGGGGTCGGGAAGGCTCAGCCGGGAACTGATTCTGGCGCCGCGGTGCGCAGCAGCTGCGGCTGTTCGGCCAGGAGCGATTTGAGCAGAGGTATGGTGGCCGGGCGCTGAGCAGCCAGAGCATAGCGGTCAAACGCGGCCATCAGCCGGGCCAGTTGCGACAGGTCCCGGCTCAGGTGGGTCTGCATGTAGTGCAGCAGTTCGGGACTGAGGGTATAGCCGCGCTCGTGCGCCAGCCGCTGCAGCACACGGGCGCGCACCTCGTCGTCGGGGGCGGTCAGGCGCAGCGCCAATCCCCAGCCCAGGCGGGTGCGCAGGTCGGCGCGCAGCGGCAGCGCCGCAGGCGCCGCGTGGCCGCTGGCGAGAAACGCAAGGTCGGCAGAACGGGCCGCGTTGTAGAGCCCGAACACCCAGTCCTGCTGCCAGTCGGTGAGGGTTTGGGCATCGTCCACGGCCAATAAACCGCCAGGGTGCTGCGCCAGGAGGTCGTTGACGTCGGGCCAGGCGGAGGCCGGCGTTTGCGGGGTGAGCAGCAGAGCCCACCGGCCGTGCTTTTGCACCGCGTGGCAGGCGGCCCAAAGCAGGTGGCTTTTGCCACTGCCGGTGTCGCCCCACAGGTAGAGCGCGGCGTGATGCCGCTGTTGCAGCAGATCCTGCAGGGCTTGCAGCGCCAGCGCGTTGTCGGTCTGGCCACCGATGTCGAAGTTCTCGAAGCTGCGATCGTCCTCCCAGTCCAGGGGCAGGATCTGCTGTCGAGCGGCCGGCCGGACAGGTGTGGCGGAAGAGGGGCGCCGGGTCGAAGCCATGGATCAGGTGAACAACGCGCTCTCGCGGTACCAGGCCAGCAGGCGGCGCGCCACCACCAGCAGCAGGGCGCCTGCTGGCAGGGCCAGCAGAATGCCCCAGAAACCGAACAGGGTGCCAAAGGCGAGCAGAATGAAAATGACCAGCAGGGGATGCAGACCAATGCTCTCGCCGACGAATTTGGGTGTGACGTAGAGACTTTCGATCAGTTGGCCGATGCCATAGACGATCGCCACGGCAATCACTCCGTACCAGCTCAGGAATTGCAGCGCGCCGGCGATCAGCGCCAGCAACAACCCAAGCCCGAAGCCGACATACGGGACGAAGACCGCCAGCCCCGTGAAGATGCCCACGGGCAAGGCCAGACTGAAACCGGCAATCACCAGGCCGAGGGAGTAATAGAACGCCAGGATCAGCATGACCAGCAACTGGCCCCGCAGATACTGACCGAGGATGACGTCGCAGTCGTGGAAAAAGCGCAGCACGGCGTCGCGATGCTTGGGCGGGATCAGGCTGCGCACCCGTGCCAGCGTCGGTTCCCAGTCGAGCAGCAGGTAGAAGGCCACCACCGGAATCAGCGTGAGATTGCCGAGCAGGACCAGCAGGCCCATGCCCCCGGTGCCGGCCGAGCGCAGCAGCAACGCGGCCCAGTCTTCGCCGTGGGCCGACAGAAACTTCGTCAGGGTCTGCTGCACGCTGGCGGTGTCGAACTGCACATGAATGTCGAAACGCGCCAGCAGCGGGGTGCCCCAGTTGATGATGGCCTGGAGCAGCAAGGGAAATTTTTCCCGGATCAGCGGCACGATCTGGCTGACCACCGGCACGAGCAGCAGGAACAGGCCGACGAACAGTCCGATGGCCAGGATGAGCGCCACGGCAGCCCCCAGCGCCCGCGGGATGCGCCGTTGCTTGAGACGTTCGACGAGGGGGTGCAGCACATACGCCAGCGTCAGTCCCACGAGAAAGGGCATCAGGATGCTGCCGAGCAGCCAGATCAGCCAGAGCGCGACAAGGCCGATGCCAAGCCAGATGAGGGCATTCTTGACGGGAGGGGTCAGGAGCATGAGGGCGATCGGAACGTCGGGGGACAGGCTTGTGCAACGGCGCCAGCGTCAGGGGTGATGCAGGAGGCGCGGGTGCGCACTCGATAAAATCACGGCCTTGCCATTTTAAGCGGGAGGGTGTTGCGGCACCGTGCCGCGCCGCCAGCCCTTTGCGCCGGGAATCGAGTTCCCCGCGCTTTCTCATTCTCACTCTGCTGCCCATCATGCAAAAAACTCCCCTGACTTATCGCGACGCCGGCGTGGATATCGATGCTGGAGACGCGTTGGTCGATGCGATCAAGCCCCTGGCCAAGCGCACGCTGCGGGACGGCGTGCTGGCGGGCATCGGCGGCTTCGGGGCGCTGTTCGAGGTGCCCAAGCGTTACCGCGAGCCGGTGCTGGTGTCGGGCACGGATGGCGTGGGCACCAAGCTCAAGCTCGCGTTCGAGTGGGACCGGCACGACACGGTGGGCATCGATCTCGTGGCGATGAGCGTCAACGACGTGCTGGTGCAGGGTGCCGAGCCGCTGTTCTTCCTCGACTATTTCGCCTGCGGCAAGCTGGCGGTGCAGACCGCTACCCAGGTCATCGGCGGCGTGGCCAAGGGGTGCGAACAGGCGGGTTGCGCCCTCATTGGCGGCGAAACCGCGGAAATGCCGGGTATGTACCCGGCGGGCGAATATGACCTGGCGGGTTTTGCCGTCGGCGCCGTCGAGAAAAGCGGCATCATCGACGGCCGCAGCATCGCTGCAGGCGATCGGGTCATCGGCCTGGCGTCGAGCGGTGCGCATTCCAACGGCTATTCGCTGGTGCGCAAGATCATCGCCCGCAGCGGGGCGGACGAGCTGCCGGCAACATTGGATGGACAGGACTTCCGAAGCGCGGTGATGGCGCCTACGCGCATCTACTGCAAACCCGTGTTGAAGGCTTTGGCGCAACACACGATCAAGGGCATGGCCCACATCACCGGCGGCGGTCTGAGCGAGAACATTCCGCGCGTGCTGCCCGAGAGCGTGCAATGCGTGCTCGATCCCTCCACCTGGGGACAGACCGAGCTGTTTGCCTGGCTGCAGCGCGAGGGCGGTGTGAGTGCCGACGAAATGCGACGCACGTTCAACTGCGGCGTGGGTTTCGTGATGGTGGTGGCCGCGGCCGAGGCCGAGGCCGTGCTCGCCACCCTGCGCGCCGAGGGCGAAACGGGCTGGATCATCGGTGAGATCCAGGCGCGGCCTCACGCGCACGCGCATCAGGTGCGCTACACGGCCTGACCAGGTTTTACTGAAACGCCACTTCGTCGAAGCTGCGCAGCTTGCGGCTGTGCAGGCGTCCCATGGTCTGTTGACGCAGCCGCGCGATGGCGCGCAGGCCGATGCGCAGATGCTGCTCCACCTGCTTGCGATAGAACTGGTCGGCCATGCCGGGCAGCTTGAGCTCGCCGTGCAGCGGCTTGTCGCTCACACACAGCAGCGTGCCGTAGGGCACCCGGAAGCGAAAGCCGTTGGCTGCCACGGTGGCGCTTTCCATGTCGAGCGCGATGGCGCGGCTCTGGCTGAAGCGCCGGTCCGGCCCGGGATAGGGCAGTAATTCCCAGTTGCGGTTGTCGGTGCTGGCGACGGTGCCGGTGCGAAGCACGCGCTTGAGCTCGTAGCCATGCAACTGGGTGATGTCGGCCACGGCGCCTTCCAGTGCCTGCTGCACCTCGGCGAGCGGCGGAATGGGCACCCACAGCGGCAGTTCCTCGTCGAGCACATGGTCTTCGCGCACATAGCCGTGCGCCAGCACATAGTCGCCCAGCCTTTGTGAGTTTCGCAATCCGGCGCAGTGGCCGAGCATGATCCAGGCGTGCGGACGCAGCACGGCGATGTGATCGGTGATGTTCTTCGCATTGGCCGGGCCGACGCCGATGTTGACCAGGGTGATGCCGCCGTGACCCGGCAGGATGAGGTGATACGCCGGCATCTGGGGCAGCCGGGTGGAGGCATGCCCCTCGGTCCATGCGGGGCTCTGCGCGGTGCCCCGATGGGTGATGAGGTTGCCGGGTTCGACGAATGCCGTGTAGGGCACGTCGTCGTCTGACGCAGTCCCGGCGGTCCGGTCCATCAGGGCATGCGCCATGCGGACGAACTCGTCGACGTAGAACTGGTAGTTGGTGAACAGCACGAAATTCTGGAAATGTTCGGGCGCGGTGCCGGTGTAGTGCTGCAGGCGGTGCAGCGAGTAGTCGACGCGCGGCGCGGTGAACAGGGCCAGCGGCATGGGTTGCCCGTCCGGGGTTTCGTGCGTGCCGTTGGCGATGCCGTCGTCCATCGCGGCCAGATCGGGCAGGTCGAAGATGTCGCGCAACTGTTGGCGCTGTTCCAGGCTGAGATGACCCTCGACGTGGGCCTGGCCGGCGAAGCTGAAATGCAGCGGAATCGGCTGTTCTCCCACGCCGATTTCCAGCGCAACCCCATGGTTGTCGAGCAGCAACTGGAACTGGGCCCGGATGTAGTCTGCAAACAGTTCAGGCCGGGTCAGCGAGGTTTCGTAAACGCCGGGCGCGGCGACGAAGCCGTAGGCAAGCCGGGAGTCGGGGCGCACCACGCTGTCGATCCTCACCCGTACCACGGGATAGCAGGCGCGAACCCGCCCGGACGGCAAGGTTCCCGCGATGAACTCGGCCAGCTTGTCGCGCAGGTGGGCGATGGCGGCGGCATAGATGGCCTGGACCTGGTCCAGCGCGGCTTGCGGATCGCTGAAGATGGCGTCGGCGACTGGGGCGGGGCAATGCAGGGCTTGAGGACGGTGGGACATGATGCGGATTGGGATGGAACGATGCGCCCTATTGTCCACCCGGCGTTTTTCACGGCATCTGAGGGGGTCGCGAGAGGGAATGCAATATGCTTGACGGATTCCCCGTTTCGAATCCGTTTTCATGCGCATCCTGAGCTGGTTTTTGCGGCTGATCGTCTTCCTGCTCCTGTTCGGCCTGGCGCTGAACAATCTGGAGCCGGTCACGCTGCACCTGCTGTTCGGCACCGAGTGGCGCACGCCCATGATCGTGCTCCTGCTGGTGGTTTTTGTCTTGGGCGCCGTGCTGGGCGTACTCGCGCTGCTGCCGTCGTGGATGCGGCATCGCAGGCGCGGCAAGGTGGCGCGCAACGGCGAAGCGGCGCCGACGGCAGCAGTCGCCACCCCGACGGCGCAGACGGACTTCCCGCAGCATCCGATCGACAGGCCCATCGATGGAGTTTGATCTCTGGTGGCTGCTCGTCCTGCCCTTGATGTTCGCGCTGGGGTGGCTGGCGTCGCGGGTGGATTTGAGGCAGGTGGGCAAGGAGCGCGCCCTGCGACGCGATGCGCCTCAGGCCTACTACCGCGGCCTCAATCACCTGCTCAACGAACAGCAGGACAAGGCGATCGACGCCTTCATCGAAGCCATGACGGCCGACCCCGATACCGTTGATCTGCATTTCGCGCTGGGCAATCTGTTTCGCCGCCGCGGCGAGTACGAGCGTGCGGTCCGGGTGCATCAGAATCTGCTGGCCCGGGCCGATCTGCCGCGCGAGGCGCGTGAGCGCGCCCAGCTCGCTCTGGCTCAGGACTTTTTCAAGGCCGGGCTGCTCGACCGCGCCGAGACCGCCTATGAAGACCTGCGACGCAGCGCCTATGCCTCGCAGGCCCTGACGTCGCTTCTGCAGATCAGCGAGCGCACGCAGGACTGGAACAAGGCGATCGCCCGTGCCGGCGAACTCGAGCTGCGCGCCACCGGAACCTATCAGCGTCAGATCGCGCAGTACTGGTGCGAGCTGGCGGCGCAGCATCAGGCGGCTGGACGTGAACCCGATGCCCAGCAGGCACTGGACGCGGCCCTGCAGGCATCGCCCCAGGGCGTTCGCCCCAGGATGTTGCGGGCGCAGTGGGCGCAGCAACGGGGCGATTGGGCGCTGGCCCTGCAGAGCCTGGAGTCCATCGATCTGGTCCAGCCCGAATTCGTCGCCCTGGCCGCGGTGCAGATCGCGCAACTCCGCCAGCAACTCGGGCAGGTGCAGGAGGGGCTGGCGTGGTTGCGTCAGCGGCTGGAACAGACGCCGGCCATCGACCTGCTCGACGCCGTGCTGCTGCTCGACCCGGATCCGGCATCCCGGGCGCGCTGTGCCCAGGGCTACCTGCAGTCGCATCGCAGCCTTCTGGCGCTCAAGCGCGTGCTCGAACATCCCACGCCCGGTGCCCTGGTGCCCGAGGTGGCAACGGCCATGCAGGGCGCGGTGGACAATGCCTTGCGCAGCCGTCAGCGCTATCGCTGTGCGGCATGCGGGTTCGAGGCGCGGCAATACTTCTGGCACTGTCCAGGCTGTCAGGGCTGGGAGACTTACCCGCCGCGTCGCCTGGAGGAACTCTCCCTTCTTGGATCATGAACGCTGAACAACTCGCTCAATCCCGCGTCCTCATCGTGGGCGACGTCATGCTCGACCGGTACTGGTTCGGCGCCGTCGATCGCATTTCTCCGGAAGCGCCGGTGCCTGTGGTGCGCGTGCAGCGCGATGAAGACCGCGTGGGCGGCGCCGCCAACGTCGCGCTCAATGCGGCCGTGCTCGGTGCGCAGGCCACCTTGCTTTCCGTGGTCGGCGCCGACGAGCCGGGCCGCAAGCTGATCACCCTGCTGGTCGACACCCCCATCCGCAACGCCATGCGGCAGGACCCTACGCTCAAGACCACGGTCAAGCTCAGGGTGGTGTCCCGCCAGCAGCAACTCATCCGCCTGGACTTCGAGCAGAAGCCCGACCATGAAGTGCTCGCGGCGATGATGGAGCGCTATGAGCAGGAGTTGGCCTTCCACGACGTGGTGCTGCTGTCCGACTACGGCAAGGGCGGCCTGGAACACCTCGATCAGATGATGAATCTGGCGCGTACCCAGGGCAAGACCATTCTGGTCGATCCCAAGGGGCGCGACTACAGCCGCTACGCCGGCGCCACCCTGCTGACGCCCAACCGCGCCGAACTCGCGCAAGTGGTGGGCGACTGGGGCAGCGAAGACGATCTCACCGCGCGGGCCCAGGGGCTGCGCCGCAAGCTCAGTCTCAAGGCGCTGCTGCTGACGCGATCGGAAGAAGGCATGAGCCTCTACACCGAGGCGGGCGAACTGCACATTCCGACCGAGGCCAAAGAGGTGTACGACGTCTCGGGTGCGGGCGACACCGTGATTGCCACGGTGGCGGTGATGCTCGGCGCGGGGCTTTCCATGGAAGACGCCGTGCGCACGGCCAACCGCGCGGCCGGCATCGTGGTCGGCAAGCTGGGCACCGCCAGCGTGACGCCGAAGGAACTCTGGGGGCAGGCATGAGAGTCATCGTCACCGGCGCGGCCGGATTCATCGGCAGCAACATCGTCAAAGGACTCAACGCGCGCGGCATCACGGACGTGATCGCGGTGGACAACCTGACCCGCGGCGACAAGTTCCACAACCTGGTCGACCTGCAGATCTGCGATTACATCGACAAGACGGTGTTTTTCGAGCGATTCGCCAACGGCCACTACGGCAAGGTCGAGGCCGTGTTTCACGAGGGCGCCTGTTCCGACACGATGGAACACGATGGCCGCTACATGCTCGACAACAACTACCGCGCGAGCAAGACCTTGCTTGACGCCGGCCAGAAGCAGGGGGTGCGATTGCTCTATGCCTCCAGCGCCGCCACCTATGGCGCCAGCAGCGTGTTTCGCGAGTCGCCCGAGTTCGAGCGCCCGCTCAACGTCTACGGCTATTCCAAGCTGCTGTTCGATCAGGTGGTGCGGCGCGTTCTGCCCCACGCCACCACGCAGATCGCGGGCTTCCGCTATTTCAACGTCTATGGGCCGCGCGAACAGCACAAGGGACGCATGGCGTCCGTGGCCTTTCATCACTTCAACCAGTACCGCGAACACGGCCAGGTCAAGCTGTTCGGTGAATATCAAGGCTACGGCCCCGGTTTGCAGGAGCGCGATTTCGTCTGGATCGACGATGTCGTCGCCGTCAACCTCTGGTTCTTCGATCACCCCGGCAAAAGCGGCATCTTCAATCTGGGTTCGGGCCGCGCCCAGCCGTTCAACGACGTGGCGTGCGCCGTGGTCAACACCTTGCGCCTGGAGACCGGCCGTGCGGCCCTGGGCCTGGCGGAATTGGTGGAATCGGGCGAGATTGCCTACATCCCGTTCCCCGATGCGCTGGTGGGCAAATACCAGTGCCACACCCAGGCCGATCTCAGTCATTTGCGGGCAGCGGGCTGCACCCACCACTTCGCCACGGTGGAAGAGGGCACGGCGGCGTATGTGCGCGCTTTGAGCGCCACGGCAGGACCGCTCTAAGGCGTTGCACTAAGGCCTGGCTGCGGCTGTCTTTCGCGCGTCGCGCAGCATCGCCCCCAATAGCACCATGCCCGCGATCATGACGGCTGCAGTGACTTCCAGCGCGCCGCGGTAGTTTCCCGTGTGCGCCGCCATCGAACCGGCCATCGCCGGCGCGATGATCTGGGCCACGCCGTAGCTCAGGGTCAGGCGGGCCATGGCCTTGGCAGGGTTGTCGGGAAAATGTCGGCCGATCAAGGTCAGCGTGAGGCTGACGATGCCCACGAAAGTACCGCCATACAGCACGGCGCTGAGGAGGTTCAGGGCCGTGTCGGTCGTCGCCACGGGCAGGACGATGGACACCGTCTGCAAGCCGAAGGCCAGCAGCAGCGCAGGGGTGTCGCCCATGCTGCGCGCCACGCGATCCCAGAGAAAGCTCGAGGGTGCGGCGGCGACGCCGACGATGACCCAGACCCATCCGCCCCTGCTGGCGAGCAGGGGCAGTTTGTCGAGAATCGCGACGATGAAGGTGGCGCTGATCACGTAGCCGAAGCCGGCACAGAAGTAGACGGCGATCAGCAAGGCCATCCAGCGGCGCGGCGGCGGGGCGACCGTGCCATGCGCGGCGCCGCGCGAGGCAGACGCGGGCGCCGCGGGCGGAGGCAACCAGCGCCAGGCGGGCACGAAAAACACCAGGCCGAGCAACCCCAGTCCCACCCATTGCTGCGCCCAGGTCAGGTGCTTCATCATGGCGCCCACGGCCAGCCCGGAGATCACGATGCCCAGACCCAGCCCGGTGAAATGCAGTCCCAGCTCGGGCCTATGACCGTGGCGGATCAGCCAGTTCAGTGCCAGACCCGAGGCCAGCAACAGCCCTGCCGTGCTCGACAGGCCGGAGAGAAAACGCAGCACCGCCCAGGCCGCGGTGTTGTCTGTCAAGCCCAGTGCGGCCGTGGTCACCACCGCGAGGACCAGCCCCACGCGGTACATCACGAATTTCTGCCGCAGGCTTCCCACCGAGGCGGCGACGATCGCGCCCGTGATGTAGCCCGCGTAGTTGAAAGTGGCCAGCCAGCCCGCCGCCAGATCGGTGAGACCGGCCTCGCGGTGCATGATGGGCAGCATGGGGGTGTAGGCGAAGCGCGCCAGGCCGACCGTGAGAACGAGCGCGCAGATCCCTGCGAACAAGACGCGCAGGCGCTGACCCGCGCTGGCCTGGCCTGGAGTGTGGGGTGTGATGGGCATGGACCGTCGCAGGAGATCAGCCGTGCATGCTAGAGCAGTGTTTCACGCTATCTGGAACATAAAAACGTGGCCTTGGCGCCAGGGCTGCGTTGCAAATCCGCGCGATACCTACGGGTATCGCTGTGGTTTACGCCTTGCCCTGACCCCAAATCCAGCATTTTTATTTGTTCCATCAAGCGCGAAACACTGCACTAGAGCGCGCGGCCTGCGGCCGGCTTACATCAGCACATGCTCGCCCGCATTGTTCTGGCCGAGGATGATGTAGTTGACCTTGCGGATGTCGGCGAGCGTGAGGCCGCCTGAGTAGGAAATGGAGCTCTGCAGATCCTCTTCCATTTCGCGCAGCGTATCGACCAATCGTCCCTTCAGCGGCTCCAGAATGCGCTTGCCCTCGACGTTGCGGTAGGCGCCCTTGTTGAATTCGGAGGCGCTGCCGTAATACTCCTTGAACAACTGGCCGTTGACTTCCACGGTCTGTCCGGGCGACTCCTCATGTCCGGCCAGCATGGAGCCGATCATGACCATGCTGGCCCCGAAGCGCACGCTCTTGGCGATGTCGCCATGTTCGCGGATGCCCCCGTCGGCGATGATGGGTTTGGTCGCCACCCGCGCGCACCACTTCAGCGCCGAGAGTTGCCACCCGCCCGTACCGAAGCCGGTTTTCATGCGGGTGATGCACACCTTGCCCGGGCCTATGCCCACTTTGGTGGCATCGGCGCCCCAGGCTTCGAGATCGATCACCGCCTCGGGCGTGCCGATATTGCCGGCGACGACGAAGGCTTGCGGAAGCTTGTGCTTGATGTGCGCGATCATGCGCTGCACGCTGTCGGCGTGGCCGTGGGCGATGTCGATGGTGATGTAGTCGGCGCCCGTGCCCTCGGCGGCGAGTTGGTCGATGAGCTCCTTGTCATCCGCCTTGACGCCCAGCGAAATGGAGACGAACAAATCGGCATCGCGCATCTGGCGGGCAAAGGCCGCGACGTCGACATCGAATCGGTGCATCACGTAAAAGTAGCCGTTGGCCGCCAGCCACCGGCAGACGCTGGCATCCACCACGGTCTTCATATTGGCCGGTACCACAGGCAGGCGAAAGCGCCGCCCGCCAAACTCGGTTGACGGATCGCATTGGCTGCGACTCTCCACCCGGCACTTGCGCGGCAACAGCAGAATGTTGTCGTAGTCGAAGATATCCATCACGGTCTCCATAAAGGGCGCACGTTTGCTGCGCGCACAAAAAACCGGGCGGCAAGACTTTTGCGGCCCGGTGATTCATTCTAGGCTTGGAAAGATCGAACCCGAGGCAGGGGACATTCGACCCCCGCGCCCTAAAATCCGTCCATGTCTGCCCTCATCCAACAACTCAATCCCGAGCAGCACGCCGCTGTCACCCTGCCCGCTGAGAATGCCCTGATCCTCGCTGGCGCGGGTAGCGGAAAAACGCGGGTGCTCACCACGCGCATTGCCTGGCTGATTTCCACCGGGCAGGTTTCGCCCGCTGGCATTCTGGCCGTGACCTTCACCAACAAGGCGGCGAAGGAAATGATGGCGCGGTTGTCAGCCCAGCTTCCGATCCCGGTGAGGGGCATGTGGATCGGGACTTTCCACGGACTGTGCAACCGATTTCTGCGGGCGCACTGGCGCGAGGCCGGCCTGCCCCAGACTTTTCAGATTCTCGACATTCAGGATCAGCTCGCCAGCATCAAGCGGCTGCTCAAGGGGCTGAATGTGGACGAGGAGCGCCATCCGCCCAAACAAGTGCAATGGTTCATCAACGGGGCCAAGGAGCAGGGCCTGCGTCCGGGCGACGTGGAGGTGCGCGATCAGCAAAGCCGGCAACTGGCCGAGATCTATCTGGCCTATGAGGCGCAATGCACGCGCGACGGCGTGGCCGATTTTGCGGAGCTGCTGTTGCGCTCCTACGAGATCCTGCGGGACAACGCCGCCATCCGCTCGCATTACCGCCAGCGTTTCCGCCACATCCTGGTCGACGAGTTCCAGGACACCAATCGCCTGCAGTACCAGTGGCTCAAACTGCTGTCCGGACCGGAGGATGAGCACGGCGCCTGCGTGTTCGCCGTGGGCGATGACGATCAGAGCATCTATGCCTTCCGCGGGGCGCACGCCGACAATATGGATGATTACCAGCGCGAGTTCCATGTGCGTCATTTCATCAAGCTCGAACGCAACTACCGCTCGCATGGCCACATCCTCGATACGGCCAATACCCTGATCGCGAACAACGCGCGCCGCCTGGGCAAAAACCTGCGCACGGAGGCTGGCGCGGGTGAGCCGGTCAGGGTGTTCGAGGCGCCGAGTGACTATGCCGAAGCCCAGTGGCTGATCGAGGAAATCCGCCAGTTGCTGCGGGATGGACTGACGCCCAGCGAGATCGCGGTGCTCTACCGCGCCAACGCGCTGTCGCGGGTCATCGAAGGGGCGCTGTTCAATGCCGGGTTGCCTTATCGCGTGTATGGCGGGCTGCGGTTTTTCGAACGCGCTGAAGTCAAGCATGCGCTGGCTTACCTGCGCTTGCTCGACCACGCGCAGGACGACACGGCCTTCCTGCGCGTGGTCAACTTCCCCGCGCGCGGCATCGGGGCGCGCACCCTGGAACAGTTGCAGGACGCCGCCCGCCTGCGCGCCACGCCCCTCTGCGAAGCCGTTGACGCCCTCGGGGGGCGCGGTGCTGCCAGTCTGCAGGCCTTTCTCGATCTGGTGGCGCAGATGCGCTTTCAGACCGCGGCGATGAGCCTGCCCGATCTCGTCCGGCACGTCCTTGAGGCCAGCGGTCTGAACGCGCACTACCGCGAGGAACGCGAGGGGCAGGAGCGGCTGGAAAACCTGGAAGAACTGGTCAACGCCGCCGCCGCCTTCGTCACGCAGGAAGGCTTTGGTCTGCAAGCGACGGCGCAGCAGCGCCAGTCCCTGAGCGCAGAAGCGGCGGGCGCTGCGGCCGACAACCTCGCGGCCATCGACGGCATCGATCCCGCGACGGGCGAAACGCTCTCGCCGCTGACCGCCTTTCTCACCCACGCCGCGCTCGAAGCCGGCGACAACCAGGCGCAGAACGGGCAGGACGCCATTCAGATGATGACCGTCCACGCGGCCAAGGGACTGGAGTTCGACGCCGTGTTCATCACCGGCCTGGAAGAAGGTTTGTTCCCGCACGAGAACGCGCTGAGCGAAGCCGATGGCGTGGAAGAAGAGCGCCGCCTGATGTATGTGGCCATCACCCGCGCGCGCAAGCGCCTCTACCTCAGCCTGGCCCAGACCCGCATGCTCCACGGCCAGACGCGCTACAACCTGCGCAGCCGGTTTTTCGACGAACTGCCGGCCGAGTCCCTCAAATGGCTCAGCGCCAGGCAACCGGGGTTTGGTGGCGGCTTCGGGGCCGATCAGCACAGCAGCTGGAGCTACGACCCGAAAACATCGGTGCCGGCCTTCAATCCGCCGACCTCCAGGGGCGGGCAGGCGCGGCTGACAGCGAACACCACGCCGCCAGTCGCAGGCGGTTCTGGCATGCCCCAGCCCGGCGCACGCGCGCACGGCCTGCGCACCGGGCAGGCCGTGTTTCACAACAAGTTCGGCGAAGGCGTGGTGCTGAGTCTGGAAGGCGCCGGAGACGAAGCCCGCGCCCAGGTCAGGTTCAACCGCCACGGCACCAAATGGCTCGCGCTGAACATCGCCAAACTCACGCCAGTGAATTAGGGCAAGGCTGACAAGCCATTCGCGCACGCCATCGCGGGAACTTGTACAGCCTCGCCTTGAGTGCCCCCGAGCCCTGATAAATGTAAATTCCGTGTTTACATTGATTACGTTTCGATGTTGAAGTGTCGCTCATTCGAGTCGTTGAGCCATCAGCGGGTTTCTGCGTCAAACCCGCTGAGCATGCAAAGGACATTGCTCACGCGGTGAGCTGTCCATTCATATCAACTGCTTCGGGGGGAGCAATGCTTCAAAACTTCAAGATAGGTACACGCCTAGGGATAGGCTTTGGCACGATGGTGGCCATGTTGATCGCTCTTGCGGCCATCGCCGTATGGAGTGTGCAGTCGATGAAACGCGCTACGGACGAGGCCACCCGAACAGCCTGGCCGCAAGCACACAGTGTGAGCGAGATCCGGTCTGCCGCCATTCAGATGGCATCCGACTGCAGGGATCTGCTTCTGACCCAGGACGCTGCAGAGCGCGCGCAGATACAGAACAAGATTCAAACCAGCGAGCAGGCCGCCCAGACCGACCTGCAAAGACTGGGAGGCGAAGTTCGAAGCGACAGGAGCCGGCAACTCTTGGCACAGACCGCCACCCGATTGCAGACGTTTGATCGGGCCATGCAGTTCTGCGCCAGCACGCAGTCGGCGAATGGCGACGCCATGGGGGTTTTCAGGCAGAAGGTCAAACCCGATGAAGACGCGGTCAGGTCGGATCTGCGCCTGCTGGACGATCACTTTGTCGGGCTTTTCGGCGTTGCCACGCAGCACGCTGACTCTGCTTACGGCCTTGCACTCGATTCATCGCTTGGCGCGGCGATTTTTGCGATGGTTCTCGCCATGGTGTTTGGCTTTGCGCTGACCCGATCCATCACCCGTCCTCTCGGCACTGCGGTCACCGTTGCCAAGCGGGTGGCCGCGGGCGACCTCACGGTGCAGATCGGAGCGACGACCCGCGATGAAACCGGTCAGTTGCTGGATGCGATGTCGGACATGGTCGGGCGGTTGACGGCAACGCTTCATTCCGTGCGATCCGCGGCCGATCTGCTTTCCTCGGCCTCGACTCAAGTCTCCGCCACTTCGCAAAGCCTGGCCCAGGCGACCTCCGAGCAAGCGGCCTCGATCGAGGAAACCTCGGCGACGCTGGAGCAGTCGGCCGCCTCGATAAGCCAGAACGCCGACAACGCCCGTTTGACCGACGCCATGGCGCAGCAAGCCACACAGCAGGCGCAGCAGGGAGGCACGGCGGTTCAAGCCACGGTCTCAGCCATGCAGAGCATCGCCGAGCGCATCTCCGTGGTCGACGACATTGCCTATCAGACCAATATGCTGGCGCTCAATGCGGCCATCGAGGCGGCGCGTGCCGGTGCGCACGGCAAGGGCTTCGCCGTGGTCGCCGCGGAAGTTCGCAAGCTGGCGGAGAAAAGCCAGGCGGCCGCCAAGGAGATCGGCGATCTGGCGTCTTCTTCCGTGGGACAGGCCGAAACGGCGGGCCATCTGCTGGATCAGGTGGTGCCGGCCATTGCGAAAACATCCGATCTGGTGCAGGAGATCAAGGCTGCGTCCGAGGAGCAGTCCACCGGCATCCAGCAGATCAATCAGGCGGTCTCTCAGCTCTCGGAGGTGACGCAGCAAAATGCATCAGCCTCCGAAGAACTGGCGGCAACGGCCGAGGAGATGAACGCCCAGGCGCAGCAACTTCAGGATGCGGTGAATCAGTTCAAGCTGAACGACGCGGAGCCGAGAGTGGTCGCTGCGAAGCCCAGCGTGAAGCACACCCCGCCGCCCGTCCCCGTCGCGGCCAGGCTGGCTTCGGCAGAGGGATTCGTGCGGTTCTGAACACGACTCGCAAAACAAAGCCCGCCAAACGGCGGGCTTTGTAGGGTGGGCTTGTTTTATGGTGCCGGTGAAAGGAGTCGAACCCTCGACCTTCGCATTACGAATGCGCTGCTCTACCAACTGAGCTACACCGGCGAAGCCCGCCATTCTATATCAGTGGCGGGGCCTGGTCTCCAATTCAGGCGGATTCGGCGTGGTAACGCTGCAGCAGCTCGACCTCTTCACGCGAGCCCAGCATCACGCTGCAACGTTCGTGCAGAGAGGTGGGCGCGATGTCGAGAATGCGCTGCTTGCCATTCGTTGCCGCGCCGCCGGCCTGTTCCACCAGCAAGCTCATGGGATTGGCTTCGTACAGCAGGCGCAGCTTGCCGGGTTTGTTCGGCTCGCGCTGGTCCCACGGATAGAGGAACACGCCGCCACGCATGAGAATGCGATGCACGTCGGCCACCATGCTGCCCACCCAGCGCATGTTGAAGTCGCGTCCGCGCGGGCCGTCCTTGCCTTGCAGGCATTCGTCGATGTAACGCTTCACCGGGGGCGCCCAGTGTCGCAGGTTCGACATATTGATGGAGAACTCGCTGGTGCTGGCGGGAATCTTCAGGTCGTCTTGCGTGAGCACGAAGCTGCCCTGTTCGCGATCGAGGGTGAAGACCGCCACGCCATGGCCCACGGTGAGGACGAGTTGGGTTTGCGGGCCATACACGCAGTAACCCGCGGCAACCTGCCTGGCGCCTGCCTGAAGGAACTGCGCTTCGCTGACTTCCCCGACGTTGCCGGGCAGCTGAAGCACGGAAAAAATGGTGCCGATGGTGACGTCGACGTCGATGTTGGAGGAGCCGTCGAGCGGGTCGAACAGCAACAGGTATTCGCCGCGCGGGTAGTGTTCCGACACCGGGAACACGGTGTCCATTTCTTCCGAGGCCATGGCGGCCAGGTGTCCGCCCCACTCGTTGGCGTGGATCAGCACGTCGTTGGCGATGACGTCGAGCTTTTTCTGCACTTCGCCCTGCACGTTGCCGGTGCCGGCGGAGCCGAGCACGTCGCCCAGGGCGCCCTTGTTCACGGCAATGCTGATGCGTTTGCAGGCACGCGCGACGACTTCGACGAGCAGGCGCAGATGCGGGGTGATGGCGCCATGCTCGCGTTCCTGTTCAACGAGGTAGCGGGTGAGGTTGACGGATTGGGTCATGGGGGAGTCTCTGGAAGGAAAGGGGCGCGCCGCGATCAGTTGGCCAGGGCACGTTCGATGATTTCTCGGGTGTCGGAAGACAGCGTGGCACTGTCTGCCACGGTGCGCAGCGCCTGTTGCGCGGCATCGCGATACGGGGGTGCGAGTTTGCGCCAGCGGTCGAGTGCCCGTGCCAGCCGGGCGGCGATCTGCGGGTTGATGGCATCGAGCGCCTGAACCTGTTCGGCCCAGAACGCGTAGCCCGCACCGTCGGCACGGTGGAAGGCGCCTGGATTGGCCTGGCAGTAGGCGAACAGCACGCTGCGCGCGCGGTTGGGGTTGTGCAGCGAGAAGGCCGGGTGCCGCATCAGCGCGCGCACGCGCTCGAGCTGCAGACCGTCGCGGTCGGGCGCGCCGGCCTGCAGCGCGAACCATTTGTCCATGACCAGGGCTTCCTCGGCGAACTGGGCGGCGAAGCGCTCAAGCGCCGACTTGGCCAGATCGGCGCCGACATGCACCAGAGCGGTCAGCGCGGCGAAGCGGTCGGTCATGTTGTCGGCATCCTTGACACGCTGATAGACCCGTCCCAGCCAAGTCGCCTGTCCCAGTTCGCACAAATGCGCCTGGGCCTGATTGCGCAGGGCGCGGCGGCCGGCGCTGGCGAAATCGGGGCTGTAACCGCCTTCGGTGGCGAGGGTGTCCCAGAGCGTTTGCCAGTCCGGTTCGAGTTCCCGGGCCAGCGCGGTGCGCAGCGCCTGGCGGGCGCGGTGGATGCGAGGAGGGTCGACCTCTTCGAGCTGTTCGGCGATGTAGGCCTCGCCCGGCGGGGTGAGCAGCAGATCCTTGAATGCGGGATCGAGCTTCGGGTCGCGGAGCACGGCGCGCAGAGCGTCGAGATAAGGGGCGTCGAGACGCAGCGCCTCGCCGCGAACGGCGGCCAGTACGCGCGACAGCGTCAGCCGCTGCGCCGCTTCCCAGCGGTTGAACGGGTCGGCGTCATGGGCGAGCAGATGCAGCAACTCGGCATCGGTGTAGGCGTAGTCGAGGATCACCGGGGCCGAGAATCCGCGCAGCAACGAAGGGGTGACGGTGTCGGCATCGATCTGCTCGAAGACGAAGGTCTGCTCGGCAGCGGCGAGCACGAGCACGGTCGAGGTGCCCTTGTCCTGGCCTTGCAGCCACAGGGGCAGGGCGCCACCCCGGGCATCGAGCAAGCCCATGGCGACAGGAATGACCTGCGGCTGCTTGCTCGACTGGCCGGGCGTGTCGGGCAGGGTTTGACGCAGCGTGAGGGTGTAGGTGCGGGCGGCCGAATCGAGCGCGCCGCTGGCGTGCAGGCGCGGCGTGCCGGCCTGGCTGTACCAGCGCTTGAAAGCGATCAGGTGCGAGGCCAGAGCCGACTGCGGGTTGGCATCGGCCATGGCCTGGGCAAAGTCGTCGCAGGTCACGGCCTGGCCGTCGAAGCGCTGGAAGTACAGATCCATTCCCTTGCGGAAACCGGCGCGGCCCACCAGGGTCTGCATCATGCGGACCACTTCGGCGCCCTTCTCATAGACGGTGGCGGTGTAGAAATTGTCGATGGCCTGGTATTGCTCGGGGCGCACCGGATGCGCCATCGGGCCCGCGTCCTCGGAAAACTGCGCGGTACGCAGCACCCGCACGTCCTCGATGCGCTTGACCGCGCGCGCGGATTCACCGCCCGAAGCGGCGGCCAGGTCCTGGCTGAATTCCTGGTCGCGGAAGACGGTGAGGCCTTCCTTGAGACTGAGTTGGAACCAGTCGCGGCAGGTGATGCGGTCGCCCGTCCAGTTGTGGAAATACTCGTGGCCGACCACGCTTTCGATGCCGTCGTAGTCGGCATCGGTGGCGGTGGCCGGATTGGCCAGCACATACTTGGTATTGAAGATGTTGAGGCCCTTGTTTTCCATGGCCCCCATGTTGAAGTCGCTCACGGCAACGATCATGAAACGATCCAGATCGAGGCTCAGGCCGAAGCGCTGTTCGTCCCACGCGATCGACTTGATGAGCGACTCCATCGCGTGCTCGGTCTTGTCGAGATCGCCCGCGCGCACATAGACCTGCAGCAGATGCGTCTTGCCCGAGGCGGCACGCACGGTCTGTTCGCGGCACACCAGATTGCCGCCGACCAGCGCGAACAAATAGCAGGGCTTGGGAAACGGGTCGTCCCACACCGCCTCATGGCGGCCGCCGTCCAGGTCGGCCTGTGACACCAGATTGCCGTTGGAAAGCAGCACCGGGTACTGCGCCTTGTCGGCGCGCAGGGTGACGTGGAAGCGGCTCATCACATCCGGGCGGTCCGGCCAATAGGTGATGCGGCGAAAGCCCTCGGCCTCACATTGGGTGAAGAACGCGCCACCCGACATGTAAAGACCCGCCAGCTGGGTGTTGGCCTGGGGGACGTTGAGCGTTTCGATCTCCAGCGTGAACGCTTCGGGCAGTTTGTCGAGCACCAGGGTGTTGCCGTCCTGGCGGAAGGCCACGAACTCGCCGTTCACCTTCAGCGTCAGCAGGGTGATGTCTTCACCATCGAGCACCAGCGGGGCCGACTCGGCGGCGCCGTCAGCGCGGCGCACCGCCATGCGGCTGTGCACGCGCGTCTTCGCGGGGTCGAGATCGAAGCGCAGGTGCACGCTGTCGATGGCATAGGCCGGGGGGGTGTACTCCGCCAGGCGGGTGATGCGGGCGGGCGTGTCGGGTTTGGCGGTCATGGCAGTGCGGGTTTCAGCGGAGCGATGGGAGGCAAGAGCCGTGAGGTTCAAAGGCCGGATTTCAGGCTGGCGGTGATGAATTCGTCAAGATCGCCGTCGAGCACCTTCTGGGTGTTGGAGATCTCGACGTTGGTCCGCAGATCCTTGATGCGGCTCTGGTCGAGCACATAGCTGCGGATCTGGTGGCCCCAGCCCACATCGCTCTTGCTCGATTCGAGCTTCTGCTGCTCGGCCATGCGCTTGCGCATCTCGTGCTCGTACAGCCGCGAGCGCAGCATCTGCCAGGCCTCGTCGCGGTTGCGATGCTGGCTGCGGTCATTCTGGCACTGCACCACGATGCCCGTGGGCATGTGCGTGAGGCGCACCGCGGAGTCGGTCTTGTTGATGTGCTGACCACCGGCGCCGCTGGCGCGAAAGGTGTCGGTGCGCACGTCGGCGGGGTTGATGTCGATCTCGATGGAGTCGTCCACCTCGGGGTAGACGAACACGCTGGCGAAGCTGGTGTGGCGTCCGCCGGAGGAGTCGAAGGGGCTCTTGCGCACCAGGCGGTGCACGCCGGTTTCCGTGCGCAACTGGCCATAGGCGTAGTCGCCTTCGATCTTGATCGTGGCACTGCGGATGCCCGCGACGTCACCTTCGGTCTCTTCCATCACCTCCACCTTGAACCCCTTGCGCTCGCAGTACCGGAGGTACTGGCGCAGCAGCATGCTGGCCCAGTCGCAGGCTTCGGTGCCACCGGCCCCGGCCTGGATGTCGATGAAACAGTTGCTGGGGTCGAGCGGGTTGGAGAACATGCGGCGGAACTCCAGCGCCTCGACTTCGGCGGCGGACTTCTCGACATCGGTCTCGATGGCCTC
Organism: Thiomonas sp.; assembly: GCA_021286835.1. Lineage (GTDB taxonomy): Bacteria > Pseudomonadota > Gammaproteobacteria > Burkholderiales > Burkholderiaceae_C > Thiomonas. The sequence continues at coordinate 4,290 of JAJTBQ010000001.1, read as the reverse complement.
GCAGGTGGCGTCATCGCCTTCCTCGCGGGACATCTCGAACAGTTCGCTGTGGTCGGCAAGCGCCGTGGCGAGGTTCTCCAGACCGAGCACCACGGTTTCGAGCGACTTGCGCTCGCGGCCCAACTCCTGAGCGCGCTTGGGGTCGTTCCAGACCTGCGGGTCTTCGAGCGCCCCTGCAACTTCCATCAGACGCGACGACTTGGCATCGAAGTCAAAGATACCCCCTTAGCGCTTGGACGCGCTGCTGAAGGTCGGCAATTCGGTTGGTGATGGCGTTGAGGCGTTCGGCTTCCATGATGCGGGTGTGTGAGAGCCCCCAGGGCCGGGCTCTGCCCAGCCCGCCCCCCGCGGGGGTCAAGGAAACTTGGGGCGGCCCTGCGTTTCCTTGAGAGGCAAAGGGCGCTATTTTCGCACCCCTTGGCATGGACCTGCTCATTTGGGCAGACCCGAGGTTCTGCTCAAACGGGTTTGAAGAATTCCTTGGCCTTGTCGAACCAGGACTTGGCTTGCGGCGAGTGGCGATCGCCACCTTTTTTCAGCGACTCGTCGAGCTCGCGCAGCAGCCGTTTCTGTTCCTCGTTGAGCTTGACCGGCGTCTCCACGGTGATGTGGCAGTAGAGGTCGCCGGGGTAGCTCGAGCGCAGTCCTTTGATGCCTTTGCCGCGCAGGCGGAAAGTCTTGCCGGCCTGCGTGCCTTCGGGCAGGTCGATCTCCGCCTTGCCGCCCAGCGTGGGCACGTCGATGCCGCCGCCAAGGGCCGCCGTGGCCATGCTCACCGGAACGTGACAGTGCAGGTCGTCGCCGTCGCGCTCGAAGACCGGGTGCTGTTTGATGTGGATTTCCACGTACAGGTCGCCCGGGGGGCCGCCGTTGACGCCGGGTTCGCCATTGCCCGTGGAGCGGATGCGCATGCCCGAGTCGATGCCCGCGGGGATCTGCACTTCCAGCGTCTTCTGCTTCTGGATGCGGCCGCGGCCGTGACAGGCCGTGCAGGGCTCGGGAATGAGCTTGCCCGTGCCGTGGCAGGTCGGACAGGTCTGCTGCATGGCGAACGGCCCCATGCGCTGGGCCACCTGGCCGCTGCCATGGCAGGTGGTGCAGGTGATGGGTTTGGTGCCGGGCTTGGCGCCGCTGCCGTGGCAGGTGCCGCATTCTTCCCAGCCGGGGATGCGCAGGCTCTTGCTCACGCCGTGCGCCGCGTCTTCGAGGCTGATCTCCAGGGAGTAGCTCAGATCGTTGCCGCGATAGACCTGCGGCCCGCCGCCACCGCCGCGGCGCCCGCCGCCGAAGATTTCGTCGAAGATATTGCCGAAGTCGCCAAATCCGCCCGTGCCACCGCCGAATCCGCCAAACCCACCCGCCGATGGGTCGACCCCGGCATGACCGTATTGGTCATAGGCCGCGCGCTTCTGTGGGTCGCACAGGCACTCGTAGGCCTCCTTGACCACTTTGAACTGCTCCTCGGAGTCCTTGTTGCCCTGATTGCGGTCCGGGTGATGCTTCATGGCCAGTTTGCGATAGGCCTTCTTGATGTCGTCTTCCGAAGCGTTCTTGCTCACGCCCAAGACGTCGTAGTAGTCACGTTTTGCCACGGGTTATGCCTTGCCGATCGATTGAAAAACAATGGACAAACGGGAGGACCGCGCCAAGGGCGGTCCTCCCGTCGGGACTCAACAAACGCAGGCGGTCAGGCCTTGCCGTCCTTCACTTCCTTGAACTCGGCATCGACCACGGTGTCGTCACCCGCGGCCTGCGCACCTGCCCCGGCTGAAGACGCACCCCCGGACGCACCCTGTTCGCCGGCCTGGCTGGCGTACATCTTCTCGCCCAGTTTCTGGCTGGCGGCGAGCAGGGCGCTGGTCTTGGCTTCGATCTCAGCCTTGTCCTCCGACTTGATCGCCTCCTCGGCGGCTTTCAGCGCGTCCTCGATGGCGGACTTCTCGCCGGCATCGATCTTGTCGCCATACTCGCCCAGCGACTTGCGCACCGAATGCACGGCGGCGTCGGCCTGATTGCGGGCATCGACCAGTTCGCGCTTCTTGTGGTCTTCCTCGGCGTTCACCTCGGCATCGCGCACCATGCGCTGCACTTCCTCTTCACTCAGCCCGGAGTTGGCCTTGATGGTGATCTTGTTCTCCTTGCCGGTGCCCTTGTCCTTCGCGCTGACGTGCAGAATGCCGTTGGCGTCGATGTCGAAGGTCACTTCGATCTGCGGCGTGCCACGCGGGGCGGGCGGAATGCCTTCGAGGTTGAACTCGCCCAGCAGCTTGTTGCCGGCGGCCATCTCGCGTTCGCCCTGATACACCTTGATGGTCACCGCGGGCTGGTTGTCATCCGCGGTCGAATAGACCTGCGCATGCTTGGTCGGCACCGTCGTGTTCTTGGTGATCATCTTGGTCATCACGCCGCCCATGGTCTCGATGCCCAGAGACAGCGGGGTCACGTCGAGCAGCAGCACGTCCTTGCGGTCGCCCGCCAGCACCGAACCCTGGATGGCGGCGCCCACGGCCACGGCCTCGTCGGGGTTCACGTCCTTGCGCGGCTCCTTGCCGAAGAACTCCTTCACCTTGTCCTGCACCTTGGGCATGCGGGTCATGCCGCCGACCAGGATGACATCGTCAATGTCGCCCACCTTCACGCCGGCATCGGTGATGGCGGTACGGCAGGGGGCGATGGTGCGTTCGATCAACTCTTCGACCAGCGACTCCAGCTTGGCGCGGGTCAGCTTGAGGTTCAGGTGCTTCGGCCCGCTTGCATCGGCCGTGATGTAGGGCAGATTGATCTCGGTCTGGGTGGAACTCGACAGTTCGATCTTGGCCTTTTCCGCGGCATCCTTCAAGCGTTGCAGGGCGAGCACGTCCTTGCTCAGATCGACGCCTTGCTCTTTCTTGAACTCGCCGATGATGTAGTCGATGATGCGCTGGTCGAAGTCTTCACCGCCGAGGAAGGTGTCGCCATTGGTGGAAAGCACCTCGAACTGCTTTTCGCCGTCCACGTCGGCAATTTCGATGATGGAGATGTCGAAGGTGCCGCCGCCCAGGTCGTACACCGCGATCTTGCGGTCGCCCTTGCCGTGCTTGTCCAGGCCGAAGGCCAGGGCCGCCGCCGTGGGTTCGTTGATGATGCGCTTCACGTCCAGCCCGGCGATGCGGCCCGCATCCTTGGTGGCCTGGCGCTGGCTGTCGTTGAAGTAGGCGGGCACGGTGATCACCGCCTCGGTGACGGTTTCACCGAGATAATCTTCCGCGGTTTTTTTCATCTTGCGCAGCACCTCGGCGCTGATCTGGGGCGGCGCGAGTTTCTTGCCGCGCACTTCCACCCAGGCGTCGCCGTTGTCGGCCTTGACGATGCTGTAGGGCATCAGGTCGATGTCCTTCTGCACTTCCTTCTCGGCGAACTTGCGACCGATCAGGCGCTTGACGGCGTAAAGCGTGTTCTTGGGATTGGTGACCGATTGACGCTTGGCCGATGCCCCCACCAGGATTTCGCCGTCTTCCATATAGGCGACGATCGAGGGCGTGGTGCGTGTGCCTTCGCTGTTCTCAATGACCTTGGGAGTATTGCCCTCCATGACCGCCACGCAGGAATTGGTGGTGCCCAGGTCGATGCCGATGATTTTTGCCATGGAAATTCTCCGAATGTGCCGCGCCGGTTGGCGCTGATTTTGACTGTCAAGTAAATGAGGCGCTCTGTCGTCAATTCAAGGCGCCGCGCCGCATGGGGATTACTGCGCCACCGTGATCAGTGCGGGGCGCAGTGTGCGTTCGGCAAGGCGATAGCCTTTCTGCAAGACGCTGGCCACGGTGCCCGAGGGCTGATCCGCGGGTTGCACGGAGATGGCCTGATGCAGCGCGGGGTCGAACTTCTCGCCCGGAGCTGGCGCGATTTCCTGCAGGCGATTGCGCTCGAAGGCGGATTTCAGCTGGCTCAGCGTGAGTTCGACGCCCTGTTTGAGCACTTCCGGTTTGCCGCTCGTGTCGGCCAATGCCGCCTCCAGGCTGTCCTTGACCGGGAGCAGGGACTCCGCGAATCCCTCCACCGCAAACTTGCGCGCCTTGGCGGTTTCCTCTTCCGCGCGCCGACGGATGTTCTCCATCTCGGCGCGAGCGCGGAGAAGTTGATCGTTGAGTGCGTTGATCTCGGCCTGCGCCTGCGACAACGGGTCGTTCAGCGCCGTGTCAGGCGTGCCTTCCGGGGAAGCGCCCTCTGTGGCTCGGGGATCGTCGGAAGGGGGGGTCTGGGGATCAGTCTGCATGGTTGCGAATGCGGGAAATGAAAAGACCTGTCCAC
>JAJTBQ010000098.1 GCA_021286835.1 Thiomonas sp. | reverse complement strand
ATCTAGATTGTTAGATAAGAGGGGCTGCAAATCCTTGGGCACGTCCAGCCTGACGTCATAGAGCGGCTGGGCCGCCCTTGCCGCCGACGCGGCCTGCGCGGGCGGCGCGGTGGCGTTCGTCACCTCGGCCGCCGCGACCGGCGCGACTCCCAAGGCCATGATCAAAGCTAGGCCGCCACGTTGGCAAAGCCAGCTTGACGAAACAGACACACCCAGCCCCGGGCGTGGTCTTGCTGTCGTCTTTGGCGCCCATTTTTGATGCATACGCACATTATTCATGCAGATCCGTGGTGTCATGCGGGGGCGCCGTCCTCGGCCCGCGTGCTGACTTAGGGCGTCGCCTTAGGGGTTGTGCCGCATCAAATGCCTGGGATGACTTTGTAAAGCGCGACTGACACTGCTTGCCTGTAACAAGCGCGAGTGTGAACATATTCACAATCATCAAACAAGTTACAGCGTTTGTTCGTCGTCCTCCCCGATTTCCAGAGGACGGCGCGGACGGCAACGTTTGCATCTGCTCCATCTCTGCCTCGTCGCATGACATTTTTCAGTTCAACCGTGCCTCCCGTCACAGCCCTGCGAATTGCCTATTTGGAAGACGATCCGATCACAGCGCTCGAAGTGACGGATTGGCTGACCCAAGCCGGGTATGTGGTCCAGCATTTCACCGATGGACAGGAATTCGCGCGGACCGTCGAGCGCGGTGGCGCCGATGCCTGTCTGCTTGACTGGATGTTGCCTGGCCTGAGCGGGCCCGATGTGCTGTGCCGCCTGCGTCTCCAGCTCGGCGCCAGCGTGCCGCCGGTGATTTTCCTGACGGGCCGCAACGCCGAATCCGACGTGGTTCAGGCCTTGGAATCGGGCGCCGACGACTATCTGGTCAAGCCTCTCTCTCGCCCGGTGCTGCTGGCGCGGCTGCAGGCCGTGCTGCGGCGATCGGGCACGGCCCCGCCGGCCGCCCGGCTGCGGCTGGGCGAGATCGAGGCCGACTGCGCCCGGCGGCAGATCTTCGTCCAAGGCCAGCGGGTGGACCTGACCGACCGCGAAACCGATCTGGCGCTGCATTTCCTGCAGAACGTCAACCGCCTGCTCACCCGCGACTTTCTCATCCAGACCATCTGGGGCCTGCGCCCCGAGGTCGAGACACGCACGGTGGATGTGCATGTCAGCGCGCTGCGGCGCAAGCTGCGGCTGCAGCCCGAATCCGGCTGGCGTCTGGTGTCGGTGTATGGGCGCGGCTACCGCCTCGAACGCGCACGCAGCGCCGACGAGGGCCCGCTGACCGTGCCTCCCGAACTCGACGATTGATTGTGCAGGGGTTGACAATGCGGTCTGGGCGCCGCGCAGCGTGCGCGGCCTGGCCGACACGACGGAACCCGATGCGATTGTCGAAACTGCTGTCTCCGCGCCGCTTGGCGCAAGTCTTGAACCGCATTTTTCTGGCTTTACTGGCGTTTTCGCCCGCACTGGCGCTTGCGCAGACGACGTCGGGCGCGGCCGATGCTGGCGGGCCTGTGTGGCAATACACCGTCCGGCCCGGCGACACCCTCATCGGCCTGGGCCGGCAGTATCTGCGTGACCCGGCGCAGTGGCCGCTGATCCAGCGCGACAACCGCATCGCCCACGACCGCCGGATTGCGCCAGGCACGGTGCTGCGCATTCCCGCCGAGCTGCTGCGGCAGCAGCCGTCGTCGGCGCGGCTGGCTCAGGTGTTCGGCCAGGTGCTTTGGCGTGCGCAGGCGCAGAGCGCCTGGCAACCGGCCGAGGCGGGACACATGCTCGCGGCCGGATCGCAGGTGCAGGCGCCCGAGGGAGGCAGCGCCGTCATCGAACTGGCCAATGGCACCCGCCTGACGCTGCAGCCGGGCAGCGAACTCGCGCTGGATACCCTCAGTCTCTATGCCGACGGGCTGATGGCCGACACCCGGCTGCGCCTGCAGCACGGCCAGGTGGAGATTCGCGACAACCCGCGCCGTCTGCCCAACCAGAACCTGCGCATCCTCACGCCCTCGGCGCAGGCGGTGGTGCGCGGCACGCAGTTCCGCGTCGGGGCGGACGCCGAGATCACCCGGGAGGAAACCCTGGGCGGCGCCGTCGATCTGCAGGCCGCCGGAGCGCAGGTCCGCGTCGCTGCCGGGCTGGGTTCGGTCGCCCGGCAGGGCCAGCCGCCGCTGCCGCCGGTGCGGCTGCTGGCCGCGCCCGATGTTTCGTCGTTGCCACGCGTGTTCGAGCAGCTCCCGCTGCGATTTACGTTGCCCGAGCAGGCCGGTGCGGTGGCGTGGTTCGGGCAGATTTCGCCCGAAGGCGACCCGGTGCAGGTGCTGGTGCAAAAGACCAGTGTGGGCCACGCGCTCAACATCGCCGATCTGCCCAATGGCCGTTATGGCCTACGCGTTCGTGCGGTCGATGCCAACGGGTTGCAGGGGCTGGACGCGACGCATGCGTTCACCGTCTTTGCGCGCCCCTTCTTCCCCATGCTGACGGCCCCTGCCGCGGGAGCGACCGTGCGCGTGGCACGGCCCACGCTGCGCTGGTCGCAGGTCGTGGAGGTGACGCGGACCCATCTTCAGATCGCGGCGGGTGCCGATTTCGCACAGCCCTTGTTCGACGTCGTCCTGCCGGGTGACGCCTGGACGCCGCCGGCCGATCTGCCTGCGGGTGAGCTGCGATGGCGCGCGGCCAGCCTCGATGCCCAGGGTCGGCAAGGGCCGTGGAGCGCGGCACAGACCTTCCGCTACCTGCCCGGCCCAGGGCCTGCCGATCTGGCCAAAGCCGCCCTGCGTTTCGACCGCGACCATCTACTGCTGGATCTGCCCCCCGCCCCCGCCGGACAACACTACGCCCTGACCCTGTCCGATCACGCCAGCCTGCAGCCGGCGTTGACGCAGTTGCAGACCTCGGGGGGCATGGTCTCGCTGCCGCGCCCGGCTTCGGGCAAGCGCTATCTGGGCGCGCATCTGGTGGACGACGGCGACGGCACGCAGGGGCCGCCCGTGGTGCAGGTCATCGACGTGCCGCCGCGCTATCCGTATCTCTGGCTGCTTCTGATTCCGCTGCTGCCGGCGCTTTGAGGCACCGACGCCGTGGGCTTCTTTCCGCGTTTCCGCAAGGCCGCCACACGGCGTCAGACGGCGCACTCGGACCGGAGCGCGCAAGCGGCGACATGGCGCGGGGCGGCGCGCCCCTGGCGCCCCGGGCTGGAGATGGGGCGAGTCGGCGCGCTGCTGCTGATGCTGGCGCTCGGTCTGAGCCTGGGGGGCTGGCTGCAGCGCATCGATCATCTGGTGTTCGACCTGGGGCAGCAGCTGCATCCCGTGGCGACGCCGCAGGGCGTGGTCATCGTCGCCATCGATCAGCAGAGTCTCGAACGTCTCGGGGCCTGGCCCTGGCCGCGCGCCATCGATGCCCGTCTGGTGGACGCGGTCTGCCGCGCCGGCGCTTCGGCCGTCGGCCTGGACATCGCCTTCACCGAGACCGGCGCCGACAAGGCGGGCAATGCCGCGCTGGCGCAGGCCTTGAGACGCTGCGGTCGCGTGGCGTTGCCCGTGGTGATCGACAGCCTGCGCAGCGGTGGGCAGTTCGTCGAAGGCTTGCCGATCCCGGCGCTGACCTCGGCTGCGGCGGGCCTGGGCCGAGTCGGCGTGCAGCTGGATGCCGATGGCGTGGCGCGCAGTGTCGAACTTTGGGAAGGGGTCGGTGCCCCGGTCTGGCCCTTGATGGCGCAGACCCTGCTTGACCTCGCCCATGCGCCGGTGCGCGGCAGCGTGCCGCGCCCGGTCACGCCCGCCTTGCTGGGCCACCCCTACGCCCTGGCCGCCGCGGACCGGCGCCTGCTGCGCTTTGCCGGACCGAGCGGCACGGTGCCCCGGCTCTCGGCCAGCGCGGTGCTCGACGGGGCCCTGCCGTCCGGCGCTCTGCGGGGCAAGGTGGTGCTGATCGGTGCAACGGCCGCGGGCCTGGGCGATTTTCTCGCCACGCCGGTGACCGCGCAGGGCGCCCCCATGCCAGGCGTCGAGGTCTTGGCGAACACGCTGCTCGCCTTGCGCGACGGCACGCTGATCCGCCCCGTCGGCGCGGGCTGGAGCCTGCTGATCACCGCTTTGCTCGCGCTCGCACCGCTGCTCTGGCTGCCACGGTTGATGCCGCTGGGGGGGCTGCTGGCAAGTGTCGCCTGGGCCGCGGCGCTGGTGGTGGCGGCCGCCATGCTGCCGCTGTGGTCGGGCTGGTGGTTCGCGCCTCAAGGGGCATTGATAGCCGCGCTTTCGGCCTATCCGCTGTGGGGCTGGCGGCGGCTGGAAGCGGCCCGGCGGCATTTCGATTGGGAGCTGCGCCAGTTGCGTCAGGCCGGTCGCGATTCGGGCGCGGAAGAGGCCGCACCGGCGCATCGCCGGCCGAGCTTCGAAGGCCGCATCCTGGAAGTGCAGGCGGCGCAACGGCGTCTGCGCGATCTGCAGTCCCGGCGCGATGATGCGCTGGCGTTCATCAGTCACGACGTACGCGCGCCCTTGGCCGGGGCGGTACAGCAATTGCAGGCTGGCGCCCTCGACGATGCGGCGCGGCACAGGCTGCTTGGCCAATTGCGGCGCGCGCTCGATCTGGCCCAGGGTTTTCTCAACCTGTCGCGCGCACAGTCGCTTGAGCCCTCTGAGCTGGTCGAACTCGATCTGGGCGCGGTGCTGCACCAGGCCGCCGATTTCGCCTATGACGAGGCGCTGGCCCGGGGTGTGCGTTTCGAGCGCGCTTTGCCCGATGCGCCCATCTGGGTGCGGGGCGACTTCGACGCCCTGGAGCGACTGGTCACCAATCTGCTGCGCAACGCCGTGCAGCACAGTCCGACCGAGGCCGTGGTCACGATAGGCGCGGCGCCTGCGCCGCGTGCCGTGCGCTTCTGGGTCAGGGATCAGGGGCCCGGCTTGAGCCAGGCGCAAGCCGAGCGCCTGTTCCAGCGCTTCAGCCGGGGCAACGACGACGGTGATCGCTCCCTGTCCGGCAGTACCGGTCTGGGCCTTTACTACGTGCGGCTGGTGGCGGAGAAGCACGGCGGCAGCGCCGGGGTGCAGTCTTCTCCTGGGCAGGGCGCCACCTTCTGGGTGGAACTGCCCAGGCTCGATTCAGGGCAAGGCTGAACAAGTCCTTCGCGCGTCGCGCATCCAGACTGCAGGCGGTCTGCGGCGCTTACTTCTTCAGCGCGTCGCGGATTTCGCGCAGCAGCACGGTGTCTTCCGGCGTCGGAGCCGGGGGCGCCGGCGGCTCGGCATGCTTGAGCTTGGAAATCATGCGCACCATCATGAAGATGATGAAAGCCAGGATCAGGAAGTTCACCGCCACGGTGATGAAGCTGCCATAGGCCAGCACCGGCACGCCGGCCTTTTTCATCGCCGCCAGCGTCACTTCCGTCCCTTCGGGTACTTTGCCCAGCACGAGGAAGAGGTTGGAGAAGTCGAGCTTGCCCACCAGCGCGCCGACGATGGGCATGATGATGTCGTTCACCAGCGACTCGACGATCTTGCCGAACGCGCCACCGATGATCACGGCGACAGCCAGATCGACGACATTGCCCTTCATGGCAAACGCTTTGAAATCTTGCATCAGAGACATGGGAAAACTCCTCATCGGGTGGGGGGAAGACGCGAAAACCTCACGCGCCACCCGGATTTTGCGGGATGCGGCCTGAAATCCCTAGCGGCCTTTCCTTGATGCTCAGGTTTTTTACAGTCATCCCATCTCGATGCCTGCGAACCGGGTGCCAAGCGGGTTGTGATTCAAGTCCTGGCGCGGCGCCTCGTGGCTCGATACGCCAGGTCACAGTTGATACATACTGGCCCTAGTTTCCGCTCGCACATCTGCCTACAGTGCCCTCATCCAGGTTTTGCTCCTCGTTGCCGTGAAGCTTGGTCAGGCGTGGTTCGGTTGTACCCCGGATGACGCCGCCCCGATGAGCAGGGAGTGCGCCGCGGTACTGCGTTCGCAGGCTGGGCCGCTGATGACAAGAAGAATCGATGTGGAGACCTCGGGCAGCGGGTATCGCTGCAGGGTGAAACAGATCATCCGCCCAATGTCGTACCGGTCGCGCCCGCCAGGACGCGGCCGGGGCATGCAGTGCCGACGGCCCGACCGGGCTGATCGGCGCGAACCCATCGCCGACCGCAGAGATCGGCGAAGACCCAACCTCGTGAGGAGCCAAATGAAAATTGCCAAAACCCTGATTGCTGCCGCCATCGGCATGGGCGCCGCCCACGCCGCATTCGCCATGAACGTGCCCGGCCCGCTGGTCACGCCCCAGTGGCTCAAGGCGCATCAAAGTGAAGTCACCATCGTGACTATCGGCGACAACCCCGCCAAGATGTTCACCTCCCAGCCGCAGATGGGCAAGAACAACGCCGTGATGAAGGTCGGCGGCCATGTGCCCGGCTCGATCCTGGTGAACTTCGGCGACATCCGCCAGACCCGCGAGGAAGACGGCGTCAAGCTCAAGGCGCTGATGCCGACCGCGGAGTTCTTCACCTCGGCCATGGACAAGGCCGGCCTGAACAGCGGCAAGCCCATCGTCATCGTTCCCGAGGGCGAAGGCCTGGCGCCGATGGACATGGGTACGCGCCTGTACTTCCAGCTGCGTTACTTCGGTGAAGCGGCCGACCAGGTGGCGATTCTCAACGGCGGCACCGCCGCCTGGCTGAATGCCGGCAACAAGGTCAGCACCGATGCGGCGCCCACGGCCATGGGCAACTGGAAGGCGGGTGCCGAAGACCACGCCATCCTGGCGTCGATCGACGAGGTCAAGGCCGGCTTGAAGGGCGGATCCGAACAGTTCATCGACGCTCGCCCGACCCCGCAATACCTCGGCATCGCCAAGAAGCCCATCGACAAGTCGGCCGGTCATCTGCCCGGGGCCAAGTCCTTCCCGACCGATGCCATCGTCCAGACCAAGGATGGCGTCACCCGCTTCATGACCGCCGCCGATTACAAGCACATTTTCGGCGCGTACAACATCATGGACAGCGCGCCCACCACCACCTACTGCAACACCGGCCACCTGGCCTCGGGCGCGTGGTTCGTGGTGCACGAGATTGTGGGCAACAAGAACAGCAAGCTGTACGCCAACTCGATGAACGAGTGGACCAACCTGGGCAACCCCACCGTCGGCCTTCCCGGCTGAACGGC
>JAJTBQ010000097.1 GCA_021286835.1 Thiomonas sp. | reverse complement strand
CAGTTTCTGGCCTGGGCAGCGTTCAGCCCGGCCTCGCAGATCCGGCTGCGCGCCTGGAGTTTCGATGCGTCCGAGCGCATCGATGCCGCGTTCTTCACCTCACGCCTGCGTGCAGCCCTCGCGCGCCGTCAGGCGCTGGGGCTCGACCTCAGCGCGTGCAGACTGGTGCACGGCGAAAGCGATGGTCTGCCCGGCTGCATCGTCGATCGCTATGACGACATCGTGGTGCTGCAGGCGGGCAGCGCAGGCATCGAACGCTGGAAATCCGTGATCGTCGGCGCCTTGCAAACCCTCATGCCCGGCACACGGATCTACGAACGCTCGGACGCCGCCTTGCGCGAACGCGAGGGACTGCCTGCCTCCACCGGCTGGCTGCAGGGCCAAGGAGAAACCCAGGTCGAGATCCGTGAAAGCGGGCTGCGGCTGCGGGTCGATGTCGCCACCGGCCACAAAACCGGCTTCTACCTCGACCAACGCGACGCTCGCGCCCGCTTCGCCGATCTGGTGCGCGAGCAAGGTCTGCAGCGCGTGCTCAACTGCTTCAGCTACACCGGCGGCTTCTCGCTGGCCGCGCTGGCCGGCGGCGCACAGCGGGTCGTGTCGGTCGATTCCTCCGCGCCCGCGCTGGCCCTGGCGGCCGAGCATGTCGCCCTCAATGGCTTCGACGCGGCACGGGCGAGCTTCATCGACGCCGACGTCAACGCCACGCTGCGCCGTCTGCGCGACGAGGGCGCGCAGTTCGACGCCATCGTGCTCGACCCGCCCAAATTCGCCGCCAGCCCGCAACAGGTCGAGCGCGCCGCACGCGCCTACAAGGACATCAATCGCCTGGCCTTTCACCTGTTGCCTCCGGGCGGCTGGTTGTTCACCTTTTCGTGTTCGGGCGGTATCAGCGCCGATCTGTTCCAGAAAATCGTCGCGGGCGCTGCCCTCGATGCGGGTGCAGACGCCCAGATCGTGGCCCGCACCGGCGCCGGGCTCGACCACCCCCTGAACCTGCACTTCCCCGAAGGCGAGTATCTCAAGGGACTGCTGCTGCGCCGCAGTTGAACCCCCGGTTGATTTTTCGCCGATTGCCCCGATCTCTTTGTACTGTTTTTCTCAAGGATTCCCGCCATGGCCTCCCTCATCCCCGCCACCATCCTCACCGGCTTCCTCGGCAGCGGCAAGACCACCCTGCTCAAGCGCGTCCTGCACGAAGCGCATGGCTCCAAGATCGCCGTGATCGAAAACGAGTTCGGCGAGGAGAACATCGACAGCGACATCCTGGTTCAGGAAGCGGGCGAGCAGATCGTGCAGATGTCCAACGGCTGCATCTGCTGCACCATTCGCGACGATCTGCGCGCCACGCTGGCCGATCTGGCCGCCAAGCGCCGCAAGGGCGAACTGGTGTTCGATCGCGTGATCATCGAGACCACGGGCGTGGCCGATCCCGGCCCGGTGGCGCAGACCTTTTTCATGGACGACGAGGTCGCCAGCCAGTACATGCTCGACGCCATCCTCACCCTGGTCGATGCCAAGCACGCCAACCAGCAGCTCGACACCCGGCAGGAAGCGCGTCGCCAAGTGGGCTTTGCCGATCAGATTTTCATCAGCAAGGCCGATCTGGTCAGCGCCGACGAACTCGCAGCCCTGCAGCACCGACTCGCCCACATGAACCCGCGGGCCAAGCAAAGCGTGGTGCATTTCGGCGAGGTGCCACTTGCGCAGGTGCTCGACCTCAAGGGCTTCAACCTCAATGCCAAGCTCGACATCGACCCCGAGTTCCTCAAGGCCGACGACCACGAGCATCACGATCATGCGCACGACCATGCCCATGATCACGACCACCACGACCACGACCACGCCCCTGGCGAAGCCTGCAACCACCCGCACCACCATCATCACGACGACGACGTGAAATCGTTCGTCTACCGCGCCGACCAACCCTTCGATCCCGCCAAGCTCGAAGACTTCCTCGGCGCCATCGTGCAGGTGTACGGCCCGCGCATGCTGCGCTACAAGGGGGTGCTGAACATGCAGGGCATCGACCGCAAGGTCGTCTTCCAAGGCGTGCATCAGCTCATGGGCAGCGATCTCGCCGCACCCTGGGGGCCGCAGGAGCAGCGGCAGAGCAAGATGGTGTTCATCGGCATCGATCTGCCGCGCGACATCCTCGAGCAAGGTCTGCGGCAATGCCTTGTCGCATGATGCATTTGCCTCGCAACCCGAAATGAATAAAATCGGGCGGTTTTGGCAAGGTCAGGCCATGATCTGCGCGGGATCGCCTTGAAACAGCTTTCAAGCCCCCCGGCCCCGGCGAAGTCGTCTTCCAGGTTTCAAGTGGCTCAGCAAGTTCGAGGCGCGTGAGCCGACAGGAGCAGCCGTTGGGATGGTCCGGCTTGACCAAGCAACGCGGCAGGTCAGGCGGCGATGGGCCGTCGGATGGGAAAGTTCGGGAGGATTTTCGTGGTCAAGTCGCCTCAAAAAGCGGTCACAGCGCCTGGCAAAGGCAAAGCAGTGGCCGCCGAGAAGAAACCTGCGGTCAAAGCGGCCGCCGGTAAAACCAAGGCAGCAGCACCGGCCGCGCCCGCTCAGCAATCTACCCGAGCAAAGCCTGTGACAAGTTCCGCGGCGAAGACCCCTGCAACGGCGGTGACAGCGCCGCTCAAGCCCGTCACACCCGCCCCTGCTGCCAAAAAAGTCACACCCGCCCCAGCGCTTCGGCGTTCCTCTTCTTCTGGCGTCAGTAAACTCCATGCCTCAAAGCCCTTGTCGGCGGCCATGGGGTCGCCCGAACCTATCCGACTTGACAGAAGCTCCATGAGCAGCACCATCACCCAACCTACCCCCAGAAAAGCCGACCCCAAGCATGCCAATGCCTGGAAGAACAAATCGGCGTCCGACCTGACCGAGCAAGACCTGCTGGCCATGCCCGAGAACGAGTACATGAACGAGGTTCAGCTCGATTACTTCAAGCGACTGCTGAGCACCATGCGCGAAGATCTGATCAAGAGTGCCGGTGAAACCACCGAGCACCTGCGTGAAGACACCCTGCTGGTGCCCGATCCGGCGGACCGCGCAACGATCGAAGAAGAGCATGCCCTCGAATTGCGCACCCGCGACCGCGAGCGCAAGCTTCTGAAGAAGATCGAACAATCGCTGCAACGCATCGACAGCGGCGACTATGGCTGGTGCGAAGAGACCGGTGAGCCCATCGGCATCGGCCGCCTTTTGGCACGACCGACCGCGACGCTTTCGCTCGAAGCCCAGCAACGGCGCGAACTCAAGCAAAAGATGTTCAACGACTAAGTTCCATTCGGCGTGGCAGCGACCTATCGTGCTCTCAGGAGCAGGCGCAATGTAGAGGCCCCAGCGGCATGAGCAGTTCTGATTCAGGTGGTTTCTGGAAGCGAGTGGGTTCCTTCGTCAAGAACCCGACCCGCGACTGGTCGCTGACCGACGAACAAGCGCTGCAGGAGCACGAGAACCTCGCCCGGGTCCGTGCCCGCGAAGATCAGAAACGGCAGGACGATTTCATTCGCAAGCGCGAACTCGATGGCCTGCGCAAGCTGCGCAAGCGCGAGACCACCGATCTGGGGATGGATGACAGCCTCCAGACCAATGTGCCCGAGCTGACCTCACAGCCCGCCCCGATTCAGGACCGGGACGAGACGCTGCGCAAGATCAACGAGATCGAGAAGTCGATGGCGGGTGATCATGCGCCACCTCCGAGCCGCGCGCGTGGACCCGGTCCCCTGACACGGCAGTTCCAGACGATGCCCCCGCCGAGCAGTCTGCCTCCTCTGACCGCCGCGCCGCCCCCGCTTCCCTCTGGCACAACCGCGCCCGAGCCCGCCAGCAGCAGCACGCTGCACTGGAAAGTGGATACGGCCTACGCCGATACGACGCTGATCACCAAGCCGGGAACGGCTGCGGCGCCATCCGCCAATCCACCCAGTGGCATTCCCACGCAATCCGGGCCCACGACCGCGTCGGGGGAGCAACCCACGCATCCGCCGGGGTATGCACCCACCGTCCCGTTCGTGGCGAGCGCACCGCTTCCGCCCGTGCGTGGACCAGCGCCTGCCGCCGTCCCGTTCGACGAGCAGCCCACGCTCGCCGCCGCGACACGGCTCAGCGACGACGCCCTGCCCTCGCACATGTCCGGGCCTTCAGGTGACAGCTGGCTGCGTTCGAGCAATGATTTCATGCCCAGCGCATTCTTCGCGGTGGAAGTGCACGAGGCCTTGAGCTCGAATCCGCTGTTTGATCAGGCCGTGATGGATTTTGCCAACGGCGACGACGCCGCCGCCGAAACCGCCTTGCGCGACGCCATTTCCAATTCCCAGGACATGGGCTCGGAAAAAGAACTGTGGCTGGCGCTGTTCGATCTGTTCCGAGCCTCGGGGCAGATCGACAAGTTCGAAGCACTGGTGGTCGATTTCGTCAGCCGCTTCCAGACGTCGGCCCCGATGACCGACGACGGTCTGCCATCTGCCCCGGCAACGGCGCGACCCGCCCAGAGCGGCTTCAAGCCTTCGCTGGTGTTCTCCGCCTCGGTCGACGCCACCCAGGCGGAGCGGCTGCGCAAACTGCTCCTCAACGCACCTGCGGCCATCGAGATCAGTTTCGAGGACATCCGTGCCATTGCACCCGCGGCATTGCCAAGCCTGGTCGATGCGCTGAAGCGACTCAACCAGAGCGCCTGTACCGTCACCTTGCAAGGCGCCCAATCGCTGATGTCGCTGTGTCAGGCCCAGGCACCGGCGATGCAGCGCGAGGCCGACCCGCAATGGTGGGCCTTGCGCCTCGAATTGCTCCGCTTGGCCCATCAACAGGACGACTTCGACGCCATCGCGCTCGACTATTGCGTCACCTATGAAATCTCGCCCCCCACTTGGGAAGCCAGTCGCGCCAAGGTGGAACTGGCGGGCGCCGAGGCCAGCGCCACACCCGCTGCTTCGGCTACGGCGCCACCCGAGTTTCAGAACTCCGGCCTCAGTCCCCACTCCGTGCTGGGTCATGGCGGCTCGCGTTCAGCGCAGTTGCACCTCAGCGGCGAGATTCTCGGCAGTTCCAGCCTGTTCCTGAATCCCCTGGAGCAGGCCGCGAAGGCGCACGAGCAACTGAGTATTTCCCTGCGCCAGCTGCGCCGCATCGATTTTTCGAGCGCGGGTGCCCTGCTGAACTGGGCCATGATGCAGCACGATCTGGGCAAGACCCTTCAGTTCACCGGCGTACACCGGCTGATTGCGGGCCTGTTCAGCATCCTCGGCCTGCACGAACACGCTCTCATCCAGCTGCGTCGCGACTGAGCATCGCTCCAGCGGCGCCGTCTTGACGGGGATTGCCGCGCCGGCACCCCTTGAGTTTTCTCCTCCCATCCTTACATCCCCGCATGGATCAATATCACGGCACCACCATACTCAGCGTGCGCCGGGGCGCCACCGTGGCCCTGGGCGGCGACGGGCAGGTGACGCTTGGCAACATCGTCGTCAAGTCCACCGCTCGCAAGGTCCGCAGGCTCTACAACGACCAGATCCTGGCCGGTTTCGCCGGCGGCACCGCCGATGCGTTCACGCTGTTCGAGCGCTTCGAGGCCAAGCTGGAGAAGCACCAGGGCCAGTTGTTGCGCAGCGCCGTCGAGCTGGCCAAGGACTGGCGCACCGACCGCATGCTGCGCCGCCTCGAAGCCATGCTCTCGGTGGCCGATGCCCAGCATTCGCTCATCATCACGGGCAACGGCGATGTGCTCGAACCCGAATACGGCATCGTGGCCATCGGCTCGGGCGGAGCGTATGCGCAGTCGGCGGCAAGAGCTTTGCTCGAACACACCACGCTGAGCCCGCGCGACATCGTCGCCCAATCGCTGCGCATTGCGGGCGACATCTGCATCTACACCAACCAATCGCACACCATTGAAACCCTGGGTGAATAACGAGCCAATAAGCCCATGAACATGACTCCACGCGAAATCGTCTCCGAACTCGACCGCTTTGTCATCGGCCAGACCAAGGCCAAGCAGGCGGTGGCCATCGCCCTGCGCAACCGCTGGCGCCGCCAGCAGGTGGCCGAGCCGCTGCGGCACGAAATCACCCCGAAAAACATTCTGATGATCGGCCCCACCGGCGTGGGCAAAACGGAGATTGCGCGCCGTCTGGCCAAGCTGGCCGATGCGCCATTCATCAAGGTCGAGGCCACCAAGTTCACTGAAGTGGGCTATGTCGGACGCGATGTGGACACCATCATCCGCGACCTGATGGAAGCGGCCGTGAAGCTGGCGCGAGAGACTGCCATGCGCCAGCAGCGTTCGCGTGCGGAAGACCGCGCGGAAGACCGCATCCTCGACGTGCTGCTGCCCGCGCCTGCGGATGGCAGCGGTCACGCGGCATCCGTCACCGAGGCCAATCCGACCCGGCAGATGCTGCGCAAGCGACTGCGCGAGGGCCAGCTCGATGACAAGGAGATCGAGATCGAAGTGGCCGTTCACCCGGCCAGCGTGGACATCATGGGCCCGCCCGGCATGGAGGACATGACCGAGCAGATCCGTTCAATGTTCGCCAATATGGGCCAGACGCGCAGCAAAACCCGCAAGGTCACGGTGCGCGAAGCCCAGAAACTGCTCATCGACGAAGAGGCCTCCAAGCTGGTGAACGAGGACGAGATCAAGACCGGCGCGCTGCGGTCCGTGGAGCAGAACGGCATCGTCTTCCTCGACGAGATCGACAAGGTGGCCTCGCGCAGCGACACGCAGGGCGCCGACGTGTCCCGCCAGGGCGTGCAGCGCGATCTGCTGCCGCTGGTGGAAGGCACGACCGTGAGCACCAAATACGGCATGGTGCGCACCGACCACATCCTGTTCATCGCCAGCGGGGCCTTTCACGTCGCCAAGCCTTCCGATCTGATCCCCGAACTGCAGGGCCGCTTCCCCATCCGGGTGGAACTGGAATCGCTGTCGGTCGCGGATTTCGAGGCCATCCTCACCAGCACCGACGCCAGCCTGACCAAGCAATATGCGGCGCTGCTCGCCACCGACGGCGTGCGCCTGGAGTTCACCGCCGACGGCATCCGGCGCATGGCGGAGGTCGCTTTCCAGGTGAACGAGAAGACCGAAAACATCGGCGCACGGCGTCTGCACACGGTGATGGAGCGGCTGCTCGAAGAAGTGTCTTTCCGCGCCGACGGTTCGCAGCACTCAACCGTACAGGTCGATGCCGAGATGGTGAACGCCCGCCTGGGCGACATCGCCCGCGACGAAGACCTGTCGCGCTACGTCCTCTGA
>JAJTBQ010000096.1 GCA_021286835.1 Thiomonas sp. | reverse complement strand
CTGCTTGATGTCGTTGCTGGCCTGCGCCAGCGCGTCGAGATCGGCGGGACGGGCGGTGTCTACGGATGTGTCGCGCAGGGCGTCGAGCGCATGCTCGGTCTGGCTTGCCAGCTCGGCCACGCTGCGCAGGCCGACGGTGGCGGAGCTGCCGGCCAGCTTGTGCGCGGCGATGACGGCGGCATCGCCCAGGGGCTGGGAAGGATGGGTCAGCCAGGCGTGGATCTCGCTGTGCAGTTGGCGCGAGAGTTCGTCGGCTTCGGCGAGGTAGATGTTGTAGAGCGGGGTCGGAATGCGCAGATCCCCGATCTGCCGATAGCCAGAATCGCCTGATTCGCCCGATTCGTCTGTCTCGGCGGCGGCCGTTTCGGCAGTTGCCCTATCGTCCGCTAGGTAGGCCTGCTCTGGCGCGGGGGCAGGCTCTGCGGGGGCGGCGTCCGGGAGCGCTGGCACGAGTTCGGTGTGCACTGCCGGGAGTTCGAGATCGATGCCTTCGAACAGCGCGTTGAAATCGGTCGGTTCGTGATGAAGCACCGGTTCGTCATCGACATGCTGGCTCGGCGGCAGCGGTGCTTCGGACGGTCCAGGCGCTGCGGTCTGCGGCCCCGGGGGGGAAAGGAAGAGGTGATCGGGCAGGTCGGCGATCTCAGACTCGGCCGGCTCGACGGCTGGGTGGCCGGGTTCCGGCTCGGCTGGGGGTGCCTCGACCGGCAGGTCGAACAAGGTGGGCAGGGGCTCGAAGGGCGTCTGGGCTGGCGCTGCGACGACCGTTTGCGCGGGCAACTCGGCCACCGTCATCGGCGGCATGTCGACCTCGCCTCCTGCGGCAAAGGCTTCAGCAGCCTGCCGCAATTCGTCGCTGCTGAAGGGTTCGGCGCTGCCTTGCTGGATGGCTTCGGTCCAGTGGCCGAGTTGGGTGAGTGCGTGTTCGGCGAGCACGAGCAGCTCGGGCGAGCCGCGATGCTGGTCGGCGATCTGCCGGTTGAATACCTGCTCGAGCGCCCAGGCCGCTTCGCCGTAGTCGCGCAGGCCGACCATGCGGGAGCTGCCCTTGAGGGTGTGGAAGGCGCGGCGCAGGCTGACGAGCGCGCCCTCGTCTTCGAGATGCGTATGCAATTGCCGAACCTGCTCGTGGCCGGTGGCGATGACTTCCCGTGCTTCTTCCAGGAAGATGTCGATCAGCTCCTGCTGCGCATCGTCTTCGGTAGGGGATGAGGCAGGCGTGGCGGCCTCGACGGCGTTGGCCGACAGGGGTTCGGCCATCGCCTCGGGCGTCATCGGCGGCCGGGTGTCGGCTTCGAGCGACGGTGGCTGGGGCTCGGGACTGGCGGCCTGGAGCAGTTGCGCCGACATGTCGGGCATGCCGGCCAGCGCGGCTTCGGCGCGCAACTGGGCCAGACGCTGCTGGGTTTCATCCGGGGAGAGACCCTGGGCGATGTCGTCCTTGAGCTGCTGCGCCGCATGTTCGACGTCCTGCTGCAAGGTGGGCGGCGCGGTGCGCCGGGTGGAGGGCACGACGGCGCGGAGCTCTTTCTTGTCGTCGTCGAACACGAACAGGGTCTTGGCCAGCTCGGGCTGATAGGACAGCATGTCCACCAGGAAGCCGAGCACGCCGATATTGCTGGCCAGAGCGTCGAAGCGCTGGCTGTCGGGCAGAGCGTCTTCGGTCACGAGGCTGTCGATCTCGGTGCGCAGATAGCTCAGGGCATGGCTGGCCACGTCCAGCCCCAGCACGGAGAACACGCCGCGCATCTGGGCCAGCAGATGCGGCACCTGCGCCAGGTCGGGCTTCTGCGAGGGGTCGCGGAAGTAGGCGTCGAGCAGCTTCTCGACGGTGTTCATGTCGGCGCGCAACTCTTGCACCACGCTGCCCATGGTCTGGGTTTCGGAGGCTTGGCGGAACAGGTCTTCCATCCAGCCGGCCAGCGGGTCGGGCGTCAAGCCGTCGGCGCTTTGGTCGAGGCGGTGGGCGAGGATCTGCGCACGCTCCAGGAACCGCTGCTCGTCCGGGCGGAAATGCGCGAAGGTGATTTCGAGGAACAGAATGGCCGTGGCGACATCAAGGGCGCGTTCGGGCGTGAGAAAGTCGGCCTGGGCTCCCATTTTCTTGAACAGGGACGACAGCGCCTGCGGCAGCGCTTCGCTGCCCGGCGCCAGGGTGTGCAGAGGCTGACTCAGCGCCTGCGCCAACTCGGTCAGGCGCCCGATGCGCGCGGTGTCGAGGTGGGTCTGGGCATGGCCGGCCAGGGCGCCCCATGCATCTCGCAGGGTCTGCACGCGCTTCCTGACCTGCTGCACCAGCGCCGGATCGATCAGACCGAAGTGGCTCTGGTGGTAGTCGGCGAACGGTGCGGCGGCGAGATGCAGCCGGTTGTCGATGGCTCGCAGCACGGGCAGCGTTTGTGCCGTGATGTCGCCGCTGCCATGAAGGGCCTGGGCGCAGAAGAAGGTCAGATCGTGCCCCAAACGCTGCGGCGCCGGGCTTTGTCCCTGCAACTGGCTGCGCAGTTGCAGATTGAGCCGGTTGAGCAGCCGCTTGATGTCGAGATCGGGCGTGAGCAGACCCCGCCCGATGGCTTCGAACAGGCCGCGCGCCAGCCACCACAGGCTGGCGGTCGGCCCCTGGCTGCTGCCTTGGGCGCGTTGAGCCACGGTGTCGAGAGTCTGCATCGCCTGGGCGGTCTGCTGGCCGCGCAGCACATGCAGCAGGCCCATTTCGAACTGGGCCCGGTCTTCCGGACTGAGCGCGGCACCGTGGGCGGTGGACGGGGCGTCAGGCCAGGTCCAGTCGTAGTCCCAGAGATCGGCGGGATGGATGCGTTCGGCCTGCGCCAGCTCCATCAGGTCGCGGTATTGCGGATACAGCTTGAGTGCGGGCTCGTTCTTGCCGGCGCGTTGCGCCTCAAGGAAGTCGACCAGGGCGTTGAAGCCGGCGTCAAAGCGCTGCAGCGCCGCGGTGTCGAGCTTTTCCGGGTGGTCGATCAGGCGGTCCAGCGCGTTCTCGGCGGCCTGCATCAGCCTCGCCGCACCGAAGAAACCCAGCAGCTCGATGGCCCCCGCGGCCTGGTGCACCTGGGTGCGCGCGGTGCGCAGCCCCGTCTTCTCGGCCTGGGCCGATCCGAGCACGCCGTCGTCCTGCTGCTGCGCGGCGCGTTTGAGTGCGGTGCGGGCCGATTGCAGGTTGTCGCTGATCTGATCGAGCAGCCAGGCCAGAGGCCCCATGTCCGTCTCAGGGGCGGGTGCCACGGCGGTATTCGAAGCGGGGACTGTGTTCATGCCGGAAAACGCGAGGGGCGGACGTTGGGATGCAAACGAGGGAGGCGGGTCAGTTGATCTTGAAGCGCGACACCGACTGGCGCAGATCATCGGCGACGCGCGCCAGATCGCGCACCAGCGAGGCGGTGGACCGGGTACCGTCGGAGGTCTGCTCGGTCACGGTGAAAATGGTCTGGATGTTGTCGGCCACCTTGTTGGCCGAGCTCGCCTCGACCTGGGTCTGTTGCGAGATCTGCGTGATCAGCTCGGCCAGTTGGCGCGAGACCTGGTCGATCTGGGCCAGTGCGGTACCGGCGTTGTCGGCCAGCTTGGCCCCTTCGACCACGCCCTGGGTGCTCTTTTCCATGGCGGCCACGGCGTCCTGCGTGTCGGTCTGAATGGTGCGCACCAGCGCGGCGATCTGCTTGGCGGATTCGGCCGAGCGTTCGGCCAGCCGCTGCACTTCCTCGGCCACCACCGAGAAGCCGCGACCTGCTTCGCCTGCAGAGGCGGCCTGAATCGCGGCGTTCAAGGCCAGCACGTTGGTCTGTTCGGTGATGTCGGAAATCAGCTCGGTGATTTCGCCGATCTCCTGCGACGACTCGCCCAGCCGCTTGATGCGCTTGGAGGTGTCCTGGATCTGCTCGCGGATGCTGTTCATGCCGTCGATGGAATTGCGCACCGCCTGCTGCCCCTGCTCGGCGGCCTGCAGCGACTGGTTCGCCACCTGGGCCGATTGCTGGGCCTGGACCGAGACCTGGTTGATGCGCTGGGCCATGTCCAGCACCGACTGGCCGGTTTCGCGGATTTTCTGGAGCTGTTCGTCCGCGCTGCGCATCAGGCGGTCGGACGTGGTCTGCGCCTGAGAGGCGCCTTCGCCCACCTGGTCGGCCGTCTGCTGCACCTGTCCCACCAGGGTGCGCAGTTCTTCCACGGTGTAGTTGACCGAGTCGGCGATGGCGCCGGTGATGTCTTCGGTCACGGTGGCCTGCTGGGTGAGGTCGCCTTCGGCCACGGTCTGCAGCTCGTTCATCAGCCGCAGAATGGCCGCCTGATTGGATTCGTTGGTGCGCCGGGCTTCCAGCTCCTGGCGCTCGGTCTGCCGGCGCTGCAGTTCCACCAGGGTGGCGCGCTGGCGCGCCTCGTTGAGCATGATGTAGATCAGGTCGGCCGCGGCGATGATGGCCAGCAGGCCCAGCACGGCGATGAACATGATCGCGGGCCAGCTCACACCGGTGCGGGCGGAATAAAGTCCCTGCAGCTGGTTGAGGTCTTCGTACAACTGGCCCGACGCCGTCAGCACGGCGTTCTGCGCCTCACGCGCCGAGGCCAGGCCAGGCAGGTTGGCGAGCAGGGCGCGGGCCGACGTCTCGGTCTTGGCGTAGGTCTGGATCAGGCTTTGCAACTGCTGACGCGATTGCGGATCGGTGAGCGCCGAAAGCTGCATATCGGCATTGCCGCCCAGCAGGCCCTTGGTCAGGTCGCTGAAGGTGCTCAGATCCTTGCCCAGGGTGAAGACCGCTTCGGGCCGCACGCCCTGGAAGGAGAGGAAGGCATTGGCCGACTTGTCGATGCGCTGGGTCAGCATGGAGAGCTGGCTGGCCGCATTGATGTTGCTCGAAGGCGCGCGCTGCTGCAACAGCAGCGAGGTGAGCGTTTCGGCGCTGTCGAGCAGGGCATCGGTCTGGCGGTTGATGTCGGTGAGCTGCTGCGCGGTGGTCGTCAGTACGTTTTCCTGCTTGATGAGCAGATTCGCGTTCTTCACGCTGGTCTCGGTGGCCGGTCCGATCTTGTCGAGCAGCGCCTGCCCGCCGACGGGAACGCTGGTCTGCTGCAACACGGCGATTTCGGATTTGAGCGCTTCAGCGCTGGAGCGCGCCGTGACGAACGCATCCTTGTTGCCCAGAAGCGCCGCGTTCATGGCGCGCGCCAGACGCTGCGACTGAGTCAGTGCCGAGCCCGTGGCTTCGAGCTGGCGTGCCGAATCGGAGGTGCCGCGCAGCACCACGATCAGGGTCAGACCGAGCAGGACCAGGGAGATGATGAGCAGCACCCCGAAGAACCGCTGCTGCTGAGCCAGCAGCATGCGGCTGATCATGGGCAGCCGAAGAATCAGCGGCCGGCTGCCTTGGGCCTGGTGCAGCGCGGAGGCGGGGTCGCCGATGCTGGAATCGATCTGCAAGGTTTCCTGTCCACCTCGCCCGAGGGCCGTCGGGGCAATTTCGGTGTCGCCTTGCGATTCGTTGTTTTTCGTTCCGAAAAGGGACGAGAGTAAGGACATGACCGCTCCGTGAAGACTGATGGACGTTGGGGAGGCAAACCGTTCGAGATCGGTTTACGAAAGAAAGCAGGGAAAGGACGTCATCCGATGACTCACACCTTGTCTCAGGTGACGTTCAGGAAGTGTTCGTTCTCGGCCAGGGCCAGCAGATCGACTTCGTTCCAGAGGTTGTGCTCCGCATCGCGGTAGGCGGCGCCCAGCCAGGGGCGGGAGGCATCGCGAGCCGCATTCGGGTCTTTCTGCAATTGATCGGGGTTGCGCAGGCCGACGAGCTGATCGACCAGCAGGGCCGTATTGAGGTCGAGTGCGGAGGCGAACTGGATCAGCCGTGCCTGCGGCGTCAACGCGCTGGCGCCATCGCCCAGAAAACGGCCCAGGTGCACCACGCCGCAGACCTGGCCGCGCAGACTGGCCAGGCCCAGAAACCAGGGCAGGGCATGGGGCAGCGGGGCGCAGTGCTGCATCGGCGAGATTTCGCCGGAGAACTCCAGCGGCAGCAGCAATCGCCACTGCCCCGCCATCACGGCCAGCCAGCGCGAGGGAGCCTGTCCACTCTGCGCGGCCGTCAGGCGTTGGGCGAGGTGAGTCTGGAATTCGCGCAGCGAGGCTCGGGACATGGGCGAGGAGGTTGGACGGGGTAATGGGTTGACGACGCGGGCAGGCGTGGCCTCAGACGATGGCGCGGATCTTGTCGAGCAGCTCGGTGGCGTTCACCGGCTTGATGACATAGTCGGACGCACCCTGGCGCATGGCCCAGACCTTGTCGGTCTCGAGCTTCTTGCTGGTGCACATGATGACGGGAATGCCCGAGTAGGCGGGGTCGCGCGTGATCTGGCGGGTGAGCTGAAAGCCGTTCTGCCCCGGCATCACCACGTCCATCAGAATCAGATCGGGCTTGACGGCGGCGAGCATGGCCAGGGCCTGCTCGCCGTTCTCGGCCGTGTTCACGGTGTAGCCGTGCTTGGTCAGCAGGTCGGACAGGAAGTACAGCTCGGTCTTGGAATCGTCGACGATGAGGATGTTGTGTACGGACATGGCGGTCGAAGAGGGGCGATCAGGAGCTGGAGAGTGCGGCGTTCAGATGGCGTTTGACGGCGTCGAGCAACTGGTCTTTCGTGAAAGGCTTGGTCAGATAGTCCTGGGCGCCGACCATGCGGCCGCGCGCCTTGTCGAACACGCCGTCCTTGCTGGACAACATGACCATGGGGATGTGCGCGAATTTGCCGCTGCGACGGATCACGGCCACGGTCTGGTAGCCGTCGAGCCGGGGCATCAGAATGTCGCAGAAGATCAGGTCGGGGCAGTGGTCGTTGACCTTGGACAAGGCATCGAACCCGTCTTCGGCGAGCAGCACTTCGTAACCCGCCTGCTTGAGAAAGATCTCGGCACTGCGGCGGATGGTGTTGCTGTCATCGATGACCAACACTTTGAATGGGCTGGTAGGCGCAACCATGCACATCCTTTGCGATAGAGGAAAAGGAAAAACGCTGCGGTGACTTGCCGTTCCCGATTAAACCGGCACCATCTCGAAATCTTCTTTGCGTGCACCGCACTCGGGGCAGGTCCAGTTCATCGGAACATCCGCCCAGCGCGTGCCTGGTGCAATGCCGCTTTCTGGATGGCCTTCGGCTTCGAAGTAAATGAAGCCGCAGATCAGGCACATCCAACTGCAAAAGTCTTGTTTGTCCACAGCGTATCGGTGTCAGAGAGAAGATTCAACGATTCTAGGGTTCGATGTTGCATTTTGACCCAAG
>JAJTBQ010000095.1 GCA_021286835.1 Thiomonas sp. | reverse complement strand
TTGGGGCCGATCAAATGCGCAATGATGGCAATGTAAATCCAGAAATAAACGTCAACCGCCGTATCGATGATGTGGGTTCCAAACATGTTCACGCCGATAAGACCCGCCACGAGGGTGATGCCTCCCAGGCCGATGATGCGGTCGATATCCACCGTACTGTTGCGATAAATGGACCAGCCTCTCAAGGCCAGCGCACCAATGATGAGAAGGAGCGTGATGAGGCTCGGCAGTCCCATATTGGAAGCGGTATAGAGGAACATGTTCTGATTATCGGTCGCATCGCCCGTCGACCCTTCATAAAACCCTGGAACGTAACTCGGCACAAGACTGTGGAATTGATCGAAGCCTTTGCCGAAAATGGGCGACTCCTTGGTCATCTGAATGGCCGCATCCCAGAGCAGGAAACGCGAATCGGCGCTCTTGTCGATGGTGGACCCGACCTCGCGGTCCTGATAGGTCTGCTCCACGCGGGCCTTCATCGAATTGGGGACGAGTGAGGGAATGAAAAAATAGATCGACCCTACGACAAGCAGTACCAGGACGAAGAATTTCTTGCTTTTCACGAAAGACAGAGTAATCAATTCCATCGCGAATGCAAGATAGGCCCCGCGCGAAAAGGCGGCCAGCAAAACTTTAAGCCCGATCAGAACGATGGGGGCCATGCGCAAGGACTTCCAGCGCGGAAAATAATAGGCGCCATAGGCCAGCAGCGGCGCCAGAGCATAGATGGTCTGCGCCGCAAATTCGTTGGGTTGTCCGATGGGGCCCAACAGGCGTGATTTCTCGATGCTGCTGGCGCCTCGGGTAAACCACCATTCCTGGATGCCATAGAGAAACACCACGCCGGCAGAGAACATCATATAGATAATGAGTCTGCGTGCCATGTTTTTGTCTTGGATCAGATTCACGACCAGGAAGAATATAATGAACTGATCGAAAAAACCGCGAACCGACAAAAGATAATTCCAGAAAAAGGGATGAAGGCCGATGTTGTAAATGGCCGTAAAAATCGAGATCACGCTCAGCAAGAACCAGATGCCGATAAGTCGAGTGAAAGGCAGAGGATGAAACAACTTTCTTTTGTTTTTGAAGGCCAGGATCACCCAGACCGAAATCAAAAACAACTCGAGCAGATTGGTGCCGTTGACGCCAGGCGCAATCAAGACGGGGTAGAGCTTGCTGAGCGGGTAATAAATCACCACCAGGGCCAGCAGGGGCTCGGGGCCTTTGCGCAGTTGCACCAGCAGCAGGATGCCGAAAACCAGGGCAAATCCGTAAAGACCGATTTTTCCTGGGTGGAGCTTGAAGACCATGAGGCTCAGCACGAAGAAGGCCGGAACCGCGAGCAGTCTGAGCGTGGCATAGAGCTGCGGCCCGGCCCAGTCTGCGGACTCGGTGGCTGGCTGCTCAGCAGCCGAGTCCGAGGTGATTCTTCGGTTGCTCAGGACGCCGGGTTTCTGGCGCGGATGCGGGCTCGCTGCGCTCATGGCTGTTGGTGCGGCACGCCTTTGACGCGGGCATAGAGCTGGTGATAGCGCGCGTTGCCGATCAGGCGCTTGGCCAGGGTTTTCGCCTGCGAGAACGCCCGGGCGCGGAACAGCGTCGCGGCGTCGGCTTGGGCATACGCCAGGACGGTGCCATCCGGGGTGCCGGCGCGAATGGCCAGCCGGGGCAGGGTGCCTTCACGGGGTGTCGCCTGTGGCCCAAGCGCGCCGATGTCTGAGCCATGGAGCACCGCATAGCCCGCTTCGCGCGCCACGCGCAGGCAGCGGTCGTCATAGCGGCCACCTGGGAACGACATCTGCCGGACTTCGCCCTGGAGCTCTTGGGTGAGG
This sequence comes from Thiomonas sp., assembly GCA_021286835.1. Lineage (GTDB taxonomy): Bacteria > Pseudomonadota > Gammaproteobacteria > Burkholderiales > Burkholderiaceae_C > Thiomonas. Next base: position 5,474 of record JAJTBQ010000095.1, on the reverse strand, counting down.
CGGGTATGTGACTGCTGCAACTCGGCGCGCAGCGCGGCGTCTGAAAGGTCGCTGAGAAAGCGGTGCGTCTGTCCATGCCCGCCCACGACCATGTCGTTCTTCGTCAGCTCACGCAGTTGGTCCCAGGTGCAGAATCCAGGGCGCTGGCCGATGAAGTCGGTGGTGACGAAAAACAGCGCGCTGAGGCCGCGCTGTCTGAGCAGTGGCAAGGCGAGCTCCGCATTGCTGGCGTGGCCGTCGTCGAAGGTGAGCAGGACGCCCGTGGGTGTGGCCTCGCCCGCGCGTTCCAGGGCGCGAGGATGGATGACCGGGATTTTTGCGGCGAGCATCAGATCGAGCTGCCTGGCGAAGGCTTCGGCCGAAACCGCATAGGGACGGTCGATCGGATCGATCGCCAGGCGTTGGGCCTCGTTCGCATACAGGCCGTGGTACATGAGAATGCTCAGCCGCTTCATGTCTTTTCCCATTTCGCGTCGGCGCGCCCCTGGGCAAACCGCAGCAAGGCCAGCATCGCGGCGGCATTCATGTCGACGAACACCTGGGCGAAGCTGACGAATTTGTTTCGGCGCAGCGCGGGCGCCCAGTGGCCCGCTGCGGCCAGGAGGTAGAACGCCACCTGGGCGGCCAAGGCCAAGCGATAGAACGGCCCAGGCACGAAGGCGCTGGTCACTAACGTGATGACGAGGGCGTAAGGCACGAGCAGACGAAACACCTTATGGGACATGAACTGGAACCATACCGGGTTCTGTGCCGGGCTGAACAGCCAAAAATGTCTCGAAAAGGTCTGGAAATTGCCCGTCAGCGTCCGGATCTTGCGCTTTTGCTCGGCCGAGGACTCTGCCTGCAGCACGTCATAGACGTGGGCTTGCGCTTCCATGAGGGTGCGTTTGCCCATGCGGGTGATGCGCATGGGAATTTCGAAATCGTCGAGGATGGTATCGGGCGCGATCGGCGCGAAATCGCGGGTGCGGATGGCGTAGAGCGCGCCGGTGGCGCCGACCGTGGAATGAAAGCGGCTCTCGGCCTTGCGGATGGCCTTTTCGTAGCGCCAGTAAAGACCGATGTTCTGCCCCGTCTGCGTACTGCTGGGTCGGTGCACGAGTTCGCCGCTCACCGCGCCCACGGCGGGGTCGCAAAAATCGGAAATGAGCCGCCGCACCGACCCGGCTTCGAGATCCTGGCGCACATCGCAGAACACCACGAATTCGGTCTGCACCTGGGCAAGAGCGAGATTGAGCGCATGGGCCTTGCCCTGGCGCTGCGGGTAGGCCAGCACCCGAACGCTCGCGAGATTGCCCAGCACGTCGGTGGTGGCGTCGGTCGAACCGTCGGAGACGACCAGGATGTCGACCTTGTTCTGGGGATAGTCGAGGGCGCGCAGATTGGCGATCTTGCCGGGCAGGCGCGCCGCTTCGTTGTAGCCCGCCATCACCACGGTCATGCGAGGCAGCCCGTCATCGCTCAGAAGGGGGCATGAGACCTGAGGCCGCCGCCGCGCGAGCAGGCCGATCAGCACGGGGTAGCCGACGTAGGTGTAGGCGATGAACAGGGCCGCGCCCCAGAACAGGATGAGCAAGGTCATGGCGAGGGCGGTGCGGAAGGCTGCGTCGGCGCGAGCTGGAGCAGGCCGCTGCGGACGGTTTCGATCCACTGCTGCTGCGCGACCCGGGTGGTCACCGCATGGTCGATGTCGTGCAGATGGGCAAACAGCAGGCGGGGATGGCGAGCGCCTCGCAGGCCGAGGGTCTGACGCAACTGATCGGCGTAGTTCACGGCGCTGAAATCGGTGCCGGCGCTGAAGACCATGACGCCGACGCCGCGCTCGGCCAGCGCGAGCAGGCCACGCCCCAGGGTCAGACGGTCGATTCTTTGGTCGTCGTCGCTCTCCTCGTCGCTGACCTGCGCGGTGGCCGAAGGACGGCTTCCGGCGAGCCGGCGCGTGATCTTGTGGACGACGGCACCCACCCCGCGCAAGCCCACGTGGAGCCATTTCCCCCAGGCACGCGGGCCGAAGCCATGGCGCATCAGACGCAGGCCCAGATAACGCATCACGCTCAGCGACGTGGCATAGCTCAGCGCGTCGTACAGCACGATGGCGCTCACGCGGGGATCGGCCTGTGCGCTCCAGTAACTCGGCAGGGCGCCGGAACAAAAGCCCACCAGGGCGAAATGCCGCGCGCCCGTGCTGCTCTGAAGAAGGTCCATGGCGGCACGCAAGTCGGCGACGACCTGCTCCTTGTACGACAGCCGACCATCCGCCCTGAGGCTGTCGCCCATGCCATGCAGATCGAAGCGCAGAGTAGCCACGCCGTCGGCGGCGAGGGCGCGGGCGAGTTTGACGTTGACACGGTGCGCTCCCACCCGGTGGATCACGCCGGCGTTGAACAGCAGCACGCCAAAGGGCGGCGTCGATGTGGCGGAATCGGCCTGTGGAAAGGTGACTGTACCCAGAAGGTCACCCTGCGGCCCGAAAGTCAAGGTGGTTTCACGCATGATCGGCAGGCGCGAGATGGTCGATCAGATCGCGGATCCAGTGCATGGGCACGATGGCTGTGGCCGCGGCGCTGTCGGTAGCCCAGTCGATGCGGGATTCGGTGTCGTCAAGCTGGAGTCGGCCGGCAGGCAAGTGGGCCTGATCGAGCTGGCGTTGCGTGGGGATCAGATCCGGCGTGAGCAGGCGCAGGGTCTCGGCCGGAACGGCGTCCAGGCACGCGGGCTCGATGGCTTCGATCTGCGCACGGGCCTGCGGACTGAGAAAGAACCCGAGCGCCTCGGTGTCGGGTTCGGGCAGCAGGGTCTGGCGCAGACGGGCGCTCATCGGCCAGCGCGCGCCGTAGCCCCGGTTGAGCGCTTCGAAGCTGGATGCGGCCAGGCTGCTCAGATAGGCCCGTCCATCCAGCACCGGCTCGATGAGCATGAGCAACTGCGGCGGCAGCGGCGCCCGTCGGGCCAGATCGAGGGCGATGGTGGCGCCCAGGCGCAGACCTACGGCCGACCACACCGGCGCGTGGCTGCGGCGCAGCAGTTCCATCAATGCCGCCCGGGCGTCGTCCACGCTGCCATGAAAATCCCATGCCTCGTCGGCCCCGGCCGAGTCTCCACTGCCGTAGTAGTCGAAGCGCAGCACGTGATAGCCGGCGGCAGCGAGCCGGTCGCTCATTACCCGATACAGCCGGTGGGCGCGAATGCCTTCCTGACCGAAAGGGTTGCACAGGAGGACCGCGTGCTGCCGCGCCGGGGCCTGCCCCGTGGGTTCAAGATAGATGCCGACCATTTCGCGGCTGCCGTTCAGGAATCGGACCGGTATCAATCGGATCTCCCGGGCAGCGATGCCTGACGGTAGAGCATCTTGCCGAAGCCGCCCAGTACCGCGAGCGCGGCGGCATGACCGGACGGGCTCGGCAGAGGGGACAGGTCGATGTAGTCGGGGGCATGATCCGAAAGCACCCGCTGGCGCGCCGGGATCATGCCCACATGCAGACTCCTGGGTTCGAGCGCCAGGCCGAGGCCGAGGGCCTTCATGCAGGCTTCCTTGCGCGCCCAGCAGGCGAAGAACACGTCCGTCTGCTGTTTGGGGGGAAGTTGCGCGAGTTCGTCGAGCTCTCCCGGGGTCAGCACGCCTGCGGCCAGCACGCTGTCGGGTAGGTCGGGCCGTATGGCTTCGATGTCCACGCCCACCGGCAGGCCGTTGCTCACGGCCAGCAACGCCTTGTCGAGGCTGTGGCTGAGGTTGAAACAGAGGGAGGCGTCATTTCTGCGGCCGCTCAAGGCAGGTTTGCCGTGGAGGCCGAACGTGAATTGCAGATCCTGCGGGGCGCGGCCCAGATAGCGGCCGAGAATCTGCCGCATCCAGCCATGCGCGGCGATGTAGCGTGTCTGGTCGATGGCGAAGACGAAGCGGCGGGCGCGCTCCTGCTCGGCCGCATCGAGCAGATCCAGCGCGTGGGCCGGCGGGCGGCGCAGATCGAGTTCCCAGATGTGCACGTCGCTCGGCTGCGGGCGCTCCAGCGGTGCCGCCGGATCTCGTGACCGGGAGGCTGTACCCAGGCGCATGGCATGGCGCACTTGTTGCGACAAAGGCAGGGACAAGGTTTTCACGCGAGCAGGAGACAGGCTGTGCGCCCACGGCGTGCCGACGTGCACACGACGTGGGCGCCGGGGTGGCGAAAAAAGGCTTTCAGGTAAAGGACCCTGCATGATGCGTGCGCTGTCGCTGACCAGACAATCCCGTCAAGCGGGGGCGAATAGGTGGCGCCTCTGGGCATGGAGCCTGGATCATAGGCAAGGGAATCTCAGACCCTGTGACAACTTCCGCACATTTCCGGGCTAAACCTGGAACGGGGCCCGGCGCCGCATCCTTTGCCGCATCGGGTCGCCTCAAGGGGCGCGGGATCGGCGGGCCGTAGCGATGGCGGTGCAGAGTTGCTGCACGCCGTCGAGCACATTCACCCCCATGCGGGGCAGCGCGTCCGGGGAGAGCGCCACCAGTTGATCGTGTCGCACCGCGCTGATCTGCGGAAGCCGCTTCCACGCCTTGAGCCACTGCGCGCCCTGCGGGCTGGCCGTCACGATGAGCTGGGGATCGGCCAGGGCGACGGCCTCGATGCCGATGGTCGGCGCCAGGACGGACAGGTTGCCGAATACATTGCGCCCGCCGCAAAGGGTGATGGCCTGCGTGATGAGCTGTGTGCCGCCCACGGTGATCAGGGGCGTGGACCAGACCTGGTAGAACACCCGCACCGTCGGTTTTTGACCGGCATAGCGCTGGCGCAACGCTCCCAGCCGGTTGTCGAAGTCGCCGACCCAGCGTGCGGCCTGTCGCGACGTCCCCGCCAGAACGCCGATGCGGCTCACCGTGGAGGCCAGGGATTCAAAGGTGTTGGCCTGACTCCAGAAGACGGGAATGCCCAGCGCTTTCAGCCGGGCGGCGTCGCGCGGCGGCGTGCCCGACTCCCAGGCCAGGATCAGATCGGGCTTGAGGCGGACGATGGCTTCGAGATTCAGCGCGAAGGCGTCGCCCACGATGGGCAGCTTGCGCGCCCAAGGCACGTTGCTCGCGCCCTGGATCGTCCCCACGACCCGACGGCTCGCCCCGGCCGCCGCGCTGAGTTCGAGCAGTTGCGGTGACAGCGCAATGATCCGCCGGGCCGGCGAAGGCAGGCTGACGTGCTGCCCCGCATCGTCGGTGACCTGCACCGGCATGGCCCAGGCGGCCGACGCGGCCAGCCACAGCGCCACGGCAAGCGTGGCCGAGAAGAACCATCGGACCGCGCTCATCGGGGCGCCGTCGTCTTGGGCTTGAAGGCGCACAGATCGGCCATGGCGCAGCGCCAGCATTCCGGTTTGCGCGCCTTGCAAACGTAGCGGCCGTGCAGGATCAGCCAATGATGCGCATGCAGGCGATAGTCTGGCGGGATGACCTTTTCCAGCCGGGTCTCCACGGCCAGCGGCGTCTTGCCCGGCGCCAGCCCGAG
>JAJTBQ010000094.1 GCA_021286835.1 Thiomonas sp. | reverse complement strand
AGGCAGCAACCAGATCGTCGGGCACGACTTCCGCCGCATCTTCCAGGCCATGGGCGACATCCTCGAGGGCGACAGAAAAGCGCGCCCCGATCCCTTCAGCTGCGACGGCAAGGCCTCCGACCGCATCGCACAGGCGCTGGAAACCTGGCTCATGACCCAATGGGAAAACCAGGTTCTCGAAACCCTGGAGGCCCACGCATGAACCGCGCCTCCTCCGGCAGCCCTGGCCCCACCTATCTCTGAAACATCACACCATGAACGATTTACTGCGCCCTCTGTTCAACCTCCTGCCCGGCATGTGGGACAGGCGATGGGTGGGCCTGCTCACCGCCTGGGTCATCATGGTGCTCGGGGGTGCCGGCGTGGCCCTGTTCCATGAACGCTACATGGCCTCCGCCCGCGTCTATGTCGATACCCAAACCCTGCTCAAACCGCTGATGCAAGGCCTGACCGTGCAGCCCAACATCGACGATCAGGTCGCCATGGTGGCCCGCACCCTGCTGGCGCGCCCCAATCTCGAACAGCTGGTGCGCGAGAAGCACCTCGCCATCGATGACGGCAAACCCGACGCCGTCAACCGCACCGTCGATCAATTGCTCAAGAACATCAAGCTCAACATCAATGCGCGCGAGAACCTCTACAGCGTCACCTACGTCAACAGCGATCCCAAGATTGCTCTTGGGGTGGTCACCGATCTGGTGAACATGTTCCTCACCTCGGGCATCGGCGGCAAGCAGCAGGACACCGAGCAAGCGCTGAAATTTCTCGATGCCCAAGTGGCCGACTACGGCCGCAAACTCAGTGCGGCCGAGCAGAAGCTCAAGGACTTCAAGACCCGGCATCCCGGCTACTCCGGCGTCGCCAACATCGACTACTACACCCGCGTCAACCAGGCTTCCGATCAGCTCTCCCAGTTGCAGGGCCAGCTCAGCGCCGCGATTGCCGCGCGCAATGCCATCAGCGGGCAGATGCGCGGCGAGTCGCCCACCATCAGCGTGACAGCGCCCTATATGCCCACAGCCGGAACCGCCGCACCGGGCGTCTCCCCGGCGGTTCTCGACATCGAGCAGCGCATCCAGGCGCAGCGGGCCAAGCTCGACGATCTACTGCAGCGCTACACCAACGATTATCCCGACGTGATTTCCGCCCGCCAGACCCTGGCACGGCTGGAGGCCGAGAAGAAGGCCCGCCTGAAGGCCGCAGCGGAGCAGCCCGCCCATCCCAACGAGCCCGCCATCACCCCCAACACCATCAGTGCCGCCAACCCGGCCTATCAGCAATTGCGGGTGCAAGTGGCCCAGTCCGACGCCAATGTCGCTTCGCTGCAGGCCCAGGTCGGCGAAGCCCAGAGCCGCCTGAACCAGCTTCGCAGCCAGGCCGGACAGATGCCCGAACTCGATCAGCAATACGCCGAGCTCATGCGCGGTTACGACGTCATCCGCAAGAGCTACGACGACCTGGCCGCGCGCCGCCAGTCCGCCGGACTCACCCAAAGCGTCGACGCCTCCTCGCAGCTCGCCGTGTTCCGCGTGGTCGATCCGCCGCGCGTGGAGCATCGTCCGCTGTTCCCGAGCAAACCCGTTCTCATCGCCATGCTGGTGTTCTTCGCCCTGGGGTGTGGCGTCGTCGCGAGTTTCGTCGTCTCCCAGGTCATGCCGACCTTTCACAGCCCGCGCCACCTGCGGGAATCGATCGACCGCCCGGTGCTCGGCAGCATTTCCATGCTGAACTCACCCGACATCCTCGCGCAAGACAAGCGTGGCAACGTGAACCTCGCCCTGGGCGTGGGCGGACTCGTCTTGATCGGCCTGCTCTGGGCCATCTGGGCGCATTTCGCACGGCAGGCCGGCGTTTAAGGAAACACCATGAGCACCATTGAACAAGCCGTCAAACGTCTCGAAGAGCTGCGCGCCGCCGGCGTGGAAGTGCCGTGGAATCCCGCGCCCCCCGCCGAGACCACACCGCCCGCGCCATCGCCCTTCGTGTCCGGCGCACCCGGCACCAGCCCTGCTGCGGCCGCCAGCGTGCACCCCCTTCCGACCCAGACCAAACCTGTCGAGCCCTCAGCGCGCAGCGCCAAGCCGCAAGACATGGGCACCCGCTCGAAACAGGTCGAGATCGACCTCAACCGGCTCGCAGCGCAGGGCTACATCGTGCCCCACGCCACGCGCTCCCTTCTGGTCGATGAGTTTCGCGTCGTCAAGCGGCCGCTGCTGGGCAATATCACCGGCGCGGCCTCAACCAAGATCGACCGGCCCAACCTCATCATGGTGACCAGTTCGCTGCCCGGGGAAGGCAAGACCTTCGTCGCGGCCAATCTCGCCATGAGCATTGCCGCCGAACTGAACCACACCGTGCTGCTGGTCGATGCCGATCCCTCGCGCAGCACCCTGCTCGAGCGCCTGGGCATCGCCCCGGCACAGGGCCTGATCGACAAGCTGCTCCATCCCGAGCTCGACCTGTCCGACCTCATCCTCGCCACCAACGTGCCCAAGCTGGCCGTACTTCCGGTGGGCACGCCCAACGCGCAAGCCACCGAGCTGTTCGCCAGCGCCACCATGGACCTGCTGCTCGAAGAAATGGCCCACCGCTACCGCGACCGCGTCATCATCCTCGACGCGCCCCCGCTGCTGCCCTCCGCCGAGGCCCGCGCGCTGTCGCTGCACGCCGGGCAGATTCTCTTCGTCGTGCAGGCCGGGCGCACCCACCAGGGCACGGTGCAGCAATCCCTCACCATGCTGCAGGACCACCCGATGGTCTACACCCTGCTCAATCAGAGCCGCGGACCCAAGGCGGGCTCGCCCTACGGCTACTACGCGTACTGAGCGCCCCCAGGGCCGGGCTGCGCCCAGCCCGCCCCCCGTGGGGGTCAAGGAAACTTGGGGCGGCCCGGCGTTTCCTTGAGAGGTTCCCGACGCACCCGACGACGCCTTCCCAAGGAAGGCGTCGTTCTTCGCGCTCGCGGTTCTGGTGAAAAATTCCCGGAAATCGCGATGGATTCGCCGATCTCCCCTGCTTGAGGACTAGTCAATCCGCCGCTTGCGCGGTGCAATGTCACACATTGGCAGCGTCAGCCGGACGGGGGGTTCGGTTCGACACTTCCCTACGTCCATGGTGGTGGCAGCAATGCACAGTCCTTCGAAAAGCGGCAGTCTCCCGTCCCGCCTCGGCGACTTTGCCCAGATCGTTCCAGAAGCGCAGCGCGCGCCCTTTCGCGTCGAGCTTGAAACCGGGCCTCTGTCGGCTGACGTCCTCATCGCCAGCGCCGCGATCACGCTGCAAAGGCTTTGCGGCGCGGGCGCGTCCCTGCGGGTGCTGGCGCGTCCCGGCCTGTCATTCTCGGTGGAAGCCACGCCTGGCGAGACGGCCCAAAGCCTCACCGAACGCACGCGTGAAAGTCTGGCGAATCCCGGCGCCGGAGCGCCTCACGATGCACCCGCCGATCTGACCTGGCTCGTCCACCCCGCCCAGGCCAGCGACGCCCAGCCGCAAGAGCCCTCGGCCCTTCTGCTCACGCACGACCCGCGGCGGCAAACGCTCGCCCTCCACTCATCCGGCTTCTACGCGGCGTCGTGGACCGAATCGCTGCTGCATGCCGTGCGCGTCATCGCCCAGGCCATCGAGCGCGATCCGATGCAGGCCGTCGAGCGGTTCGAGCTCGTCGATGCCGATCAGCGCGCCGACCTCCTGGCGCTCAACCCCGCCTGTCGCGCCGCGCCCTCGGCGCCGAATGTGCCCGCCCGCTTCAGCCTGGTGCGCGCGCAACACCCCGACGCGCCCGCCGTGCGTTGGCACGAAGGCCACTGGACCTACGCGCAACTCGACGCCAAGGCCCGCGCCGTGGCGGCCGCGCTGCAGGCGCAGGGTGTGGCTCCGGGCGATGCCGTCGCGCTCTGTCTCGATCGATCGCCGGTCGCCATCGCCTCGGTGCTCGGCATGCTGATGGCCGGAGCCGCCTATCTGCCCATCGACCCGAAATTCCCGCCTGAGCGCGTGGCCTACATGGTTCAAGACGCGGGAGCGCGGCTCGCCCTCGTCCAGCCCGATACGGCCGCGCTGTTTCCCGCCAGCTTCCAGACCCTCGATCCGCAAGATCTGCTCGGCAACGCCAACGTGCCGCAGTTGAACGGCGACGTGCCTTGCGCGCCCGACGCCATCGCCTATGTGATGTACACCTCCGGCTCCACTGGAGAACCCAAGGGCATCGCCATTCCGCACCGTGCCATCCTGCGCCTGGTGGTCGATGCCACCTTCATGCCGCTCGACGCCTCGACCGTCATGCTGCACGCTGCGCCTTTGGGCTTCGATGCCTCCACGCTCGAAATCTGGGGGCCTCTACTGAATGGCGGCTGCTGCGTGCTGCATGACGAGTCCATTCCCACCGGCCCCGGCATTGCCCGCAGCATCGCACGCCACGGCGTGCGCAGCGCCTGGCTGACTGCGGCGCTGTTCAACGCCATCGTCGATGACGATCCGCACTGGTTCAAGGGCCTGAGCCACCTGCTCACGGGTGGCGAAGCCCTGTCGGTGGCCCACGTCCGCCGCGCGCTCGAAGCGCTGCCCGACACCGCGCTGTTCAACGGTTACGGCCCCACCGAGTGCACCACCTTCACGGCCACCTACCGCATTCCGCACGCGCTGCCTCCCGACACCCTGGCCATCCCCATCGGCCACCCCATCCAGGACACGCATGTGCTCATCCGCTCGGCCACGGGCGCCCTGCTGCCCCGGGGCATGGTGGGCGAGCTGTGCGTGGGCGGGCGTGGCGTGGCGCTGGGCTATCTCAACCGCGCCGAGCTGAGCGCCGAACGCTTCGTGCCCGATCCGCTCGACGCCGGGGGCCGGCTCTACCGCACCGGCGATCTGGTGCGTTGGCAAGCCGACGGTGCGCTGGAGTTCATCGGCCGTGTCGATGGCCAGATCAAGATTCGCGGCTACCGCATCGAGCTCGGCGAAATCGAAGCCGCTCTGGCGGCGCAGCCCGGCGTGCAAGCCTGCGCCGTCGCCGTGCATACCGACGCCGCGCTCGGCCCTCAGCTCGTCGGCTATGTCGTCGCGCAGGGCGGCGCGCCGCTCGATCTCGGCGCGGTGCGCCGCGCGCTCATCGCCCGGCTGCCCGATTACATGACCCCCGCGCACCTGATCGCGCTCGCGCGTCTGCCCGTCACCCTCAACGGCAAGCTCGATCGCAAGGCCCTGCCCGCGCCCACGCGCGCAGCCAAGACCGGCGCCGCGGCCTCCGCCCCATCGGGCGGGCTGGCGCCAGACGTCGCGGCCGTCTTCGCCGACGTGCTCGGCCTGGATCACGTCGGCCCGTCGGACAACTTCTTCACCCTCGGCGGCAATTCCCTGCTGGTCCTGCGCGCCCTGGCCGCCCTGCGCCAGCGCGGGCACGGCGAACTCAGCGTCGCCGCGTTCTTCGGCGACCCGACGCCACGCGGCATCGCCGCGCAGATCGGCGGCCAGGTCGGCATCGCGGCCAACCGCCTCACCGCCGCCCACCGCGGCGAACACCCTGGCGACACCCTGCGCGACGAGCCCATCGCCCTCATCGGCATGGCTGGCCGCTTCCCCGGCGCCCCCACGGTGGAGGCCTTCTGGAGCCTGCTCACCGAAGGCCGCGAAGGCATCCGCTTCTTCCGCCCCGACGAACTCGACCCCGCCATCCCCGCCGCCTTGCGCGCCGATCCGGCCTATGTCGCGGCACGCGGCGTGCTGCAGGGCGTGGCCGATTTCGACGCCGCCTTCTTTGGCATCAGCCCGCTCGAAGCCGAGTTGATGGACCCGCAGCAGCGCATCTTTCTCGAACTCTGCTGGGAGTGCATGGAACGCGCGGGACATGTGCCGGGCCAGACCGCCACGCCCGTGGGCGTGTTTGCCGGCATGTACAACGCCACCTATTTCCAGCGCCATGTCAGCGCCCATCCCGACAAGGTCCAGCGCCTGGGCGAGTTCCAGGTCATGCTGGCCAACGAGAAAGACTACATCGCCACCCGCACCGCCAACCGCCTCGATCTCACCGGTCCGGCCGTGAGCGTGCACACCGCCTGCTCGACCTCGCTGGTCGCCATCGGCCAGGCCGTGGACAGCCTGCGCAGCGGCCAGTGCGGCATGGCACTGGCCGGCGGCGCCTCCATCAACTGCCCACCCGACAACGGCTATCTCTACCAGGAAGGCGCGATGCTCTCGCCCGACGGCCACACCCGCACCTTCGACGCGCAGGCGCAAGGCACGGTGTTCTCCGACGGGGCCGCCGTGGTGCTGCTCAAGCCCCTGAGCGCGGCCCTGGCCGATGGCGACACCATCCACGCCCTGATCCGCAGCGTCGCCATCAACAACGACGGCGGCGGCAAGGCCAGCTTCACCGCGCCCAGCGTGGACGGGCAGTCGGCCGTGGTCGCCGCCGCGCTCGCGGCGGCCGGCGTCGAACCCCACGACATCAGCTACGTCGAGGCCCACGGCACCGCCACGCCGCTGGGCGATCCGGTGGAAGTGCAGGCGCTCACCCGCGCCTTCCGCCAGCCCACAGCCCAAAGCCCGTTCTGCCGCATCGGCTCGGCCAAGAGCAATATCGGCCACACCGTCATCGCCGCAGGGGCCACCGGGGTCATCAAGACGGCGCTGGCCCTGCAGCACGAGCGCATTCCGCCCACCCTCCATTTCACCGCGCCCAATCCCAAGCTCGATCTGCGGCAGACGCCCTTCATCGTCAACGACACCCTCTCCCCCTGGCCTCGCACCGCGCAGCCTCGGCGGGCCGGGGTCAGCAGCTTCGGCGTGGGTGGCACCAACGCCCACGCCATTCTGGAAGAAGCGCCGCTGCGCGCTCCCACCGGCCCGGCGCAGGGGCCGTTCATCCTGCGTCTGTCGGCCCGCAGCGAGAGCGCGCTGGCCGCGTCCGCCGAGCAGCTTGCCGCGCACTTCACGTCCCACCCCGACACCCCGCTGGGCGATTGCGCCTACACCCTGCGCATCGGCCGAAAAGCCTTCCCCCAGCGCCTGAGCGTGGTGGCCGATGACGCGGCAGGCGCCATCCTGGCCTTGCGCGATGCCCAGGCGCCGTTGCGCGCGCAGCGCCAGGCGCCCGCCGATCCGCCGCCGCTCGCCCTGCTCTTCCCCGGCCAGGGCGCGCAATACGCGGCGATGGGCAGCGGCCTCTACGCCGCGCTGCCCGAGTTCCGCGACGCGCTCGACGCCGCGCTTGCGGCGTTTGCGCCCCACACCGCCTTCGACCTTCGCGCCCTGCTGTTCGGCGACGATGCGGCGGCGCTGCAGCCCACCGCCGTCACCCAGCCCGCGACCTTCTGCGTCGAGTACGCGCTGGCGCAATGGTGGTTGCAGCGCGGCGCACAGCCCAGCGTGCTCATCGGTCACTCGGTGGGTGAATTCGTCGCGGCCGTGCTGGCCGGGGTGTT
>JAJTBQ010000093.1 GCA_021286835.1 Thiomonas sp. | reverse complement strand
CCGCTGCCCAAGCTGCAACTGCCCGAGAACAGCCAGCAGACGCTGTGAGCGCCCCGTGCGTGCGGCTCGGGTCGATGCTCAGGTCTTGTTCAGATCGATACGTCGCCCGGGCTCGCACGCAGTCCCTCGCCAACCTCGGGATAGCGCAGCCGCGCCCCGAGTTCAGCCTTCATGCGGGTGTTGTCGAGCCGCCTCGACTCGCGCATGAAACTGAGCATCATCGGGCTCAGTCCCGCCTGCTGGGCCTCCGCGCGGGCTACGCGCGGGGGGCGGGGCATGCCATACAGATCGGCCGCCAGATCGAAGTAATCGCCCATGCGCAGCGTGCTGTCGTCGCACACGTTGTAGATCCGGCCCGGCTTGGCGCGGTCGAGCGCGAGAAGGCATAGGCGGGCAAGGTCATCGGCGTGAAGGTGATTGGTGTAGACGTCTTCGTCGGGCTTCAGGACGGGCAGGCCCCGTTCGAGCCGCCCCTTGGGCGAGCGGGATTGCGCGTCATAAATGCCCGGAATCCGCAGCAGACCCACGCGCCAGCCCCGCGCAGAACCTGCGCTGCGCCAGAGGCGCTCGGCATCGCAACGGCGCTGCGCGCGTTCGGTCTGCGGCCTGCACGGACGGGTTTCAGGCACCGTCTCGCCCCCGCAATCGCCATACACGCCTGTGGTGCTGGCATAGACCACGCGCAAGGCTTTTTTCCCGGAGCCGGATAAGATGCCCGACTGTTTCAGTCTGGAAATCAAGTGGCGGCTGCGCAGATCGCGTGCCCCTGACGTTTCGCCCGGCGGCGCCAGCATCAAGACCCGCTGGGGCGCGAGTCGGGCGAGACGCCAGAGAGTCTCGGGCTGATCGAGATTGCCGACGATGGGCACGATGCCTGCGGCGCGCAAACGTTCCAGCCGCTGGGGTGAGGAGGTCAGCGCCAGCAGCCGGTAGCGCGTGCGCGCCAGGGCGGCCACTCGCATGCCGATGTCGCCGCAACCCACGATGAGCAGCCGGGCGCGGCCGCGTCCAGAGTTATCGTTCACAGTTCATACCCAGTCATTCTTCTCATGAGTCATCTCGTCACCGTTCAACCCAGCGGCCACCAGTACACCGCCGAGTCGGAAGAAACCCTGCTCGCCGCCGCCATCCGCCAATCGGTCGGCCTGCCTTACGGTTGCCAGGACGGCGCCTGCGGCTCCTGCAAGTGCAGGCTGCTCGAAGGCCAGATCGCCTTGGGGACCCACCAGCTCAAGGCACTGAGCGAGGCCGAACACGCGCAAGGCTTCATTCTCGCCTGCCGCGCCAAGGCGCTCACCGATGTGGTGATCGAAAGCCACGAGGTCGTCGGTGCAGGCGAATTCCCGGTGAAGAAGATGCCGGCACGGGTCAGCAGCATCGAGCATCTGGCGCCCGATGTGGTGCGGGTCATGCTGCAACTGCCCGCCGCCGACCCCCTGCGCTTCCGCGCCGGGCAGTACGTTCAGTTTCTGTTGCGCGATGGCGCGCGACGCAGTTACTCGATGGCGAACGCGCCCACCGACTCGCCTCAGATCGAGCTGCATCTGCGCCACATGCCGGGCGGCAAGTTCACCGATCATGTGTTCAACGCGATGAAGGAAAAGGAGATCCAGCGCATCGAAGGGCCGTTCGGCAGTTTCTTTCTGCGTGACGACCCCGACCACAGGCCGATGATCTTTCTGGCCTCCGGCACGGGTTTCGCGCCGATCAAGGCCATGCTGGAGCAGATGCGCGCCAACGCTGACGGGCGTGCCGTGACGCTCTACTGGGGCGGTCGCAAGCGGCACGATCTCTACCTGCACGACTGGATGCTGCAGCAGTGCGCGGCGATGCCGCATCTTCGCTTCATTCCCGTGCTGTCGGAACCCGAGTCTGACTGGGCCGGGCGCACCGGATTCGTCCATCAGGCGGTGATGGCCGACCTGCCCGACCTTTCCGGGCACGCGGTCTACGCCTGCGGCGCCCCCGTCATGGTCGAAGCCGCTCGGCGCGATTTCACCCAACAATGCGGTCTGCCCGAAGAGTCCTTCTTCGCCGACGCCTTCACCACCGAAGCCGACAAGGCTGGCGCAAAAGCCTGAACGCGACTCCCCAAATCAAAACAGGCCTGCAGATGCAGGCCTGTTTGAGGCGTGTGACGCTTACTCGCCCAGATAGGCTGCGCGCACGCGCGGGTCGTGCAGCAACTCCTCGGCTGGACCGGACATGGTCACCTGCCCCGAGTCCATGACGTAGCCGCGATCGGCCAGCCCCAGCGCGCGCTTGGCGTTCTGCTCGACCAGCAGAATGGTCACGCCCTGCTTGGAAATATCCTCGACCACTTCGAAGATCTTGTCGACCATGATGGGCGACAAGCCCATCGACGGTTCGTCGAGCAGCAGCACTTGCGGACGGCTCATCAGTGCACGGCCCATGGCCAGCATCTGCTGCTCACCGCCCGACATGGTGCCGGCGAGCTGGTCGCGGCGCTCCTTGAGACGCGGGAAGATGCCATAGACCTTGTCGATGTCGCTGTCGATCTCTTTGTCGTTGCGGGTATAGGCGCCCATCTGCAGGTTCTCCTGGATGGTCATGCGGGTGAACACCCCACGCCCCTCCGGCACCATGCACAGACCTTGACGCACCAGATCGAAGGCACCCTGGCCATTGATGGTCCGGCCCGCGTAGTGAACCTCGCCGTCGGTGATGGGCTGCAGGCCCGTGATGGCCTTGAGGGTGGTCGTCTTGCCGGCCCCGTTGGCCCCGATGAGGCTCACCAGTTCTCCCTTGCGGACTTCGAGGTCGACGCCTTTGACCGCCTGGATACCACCGTAGGAGACGCGCAGGCCCGTGATTTTGAGTACGGTTTCGGACATGCTCAGTGCTCCCCTGCGCCCAGATAGGCTTCGATGACTTTTGGATTCTTCTGCACTTCGGCGGGCACGCCCTCGGCAATGATCTTGCCGTAATCGAGCACGGTCACGCGGTCGCACAGGCCCATGACCAGCTTCACATCGTGTTCGATGATGAGAATGGTGCGGCCGTCCTTCTGGATCGCGGTGAGCAGTTCGCGCAACTGGAGCTTTTCCGTCGCGTTCATGCCTGCGGCGGGCTCGTCGAGCGCCAACAACTGCGGATCCGTCGCCAGGGCGCGGGCGATTTCCAGGCGACGCTGGTCGCCATACGACAGCGTGCGGGCGCGGAAATCGGCATAGCGCTCGATGCCCACATAGGCCAGCAGTTCACGCGCACGTTCGCGTATGGAGCGCTCTTCATCGCGGAAATGCCGGGTGCGGAACACCGCGCCGATGAGCGCGCTCTTGGTGCGCACATGCCGGCCGACCATCACGTTCTCCAGCGCCGTCATGTCGGGGAACAGGCGGATGTTCTGGAACGTCCGCGCGATGCCCTCGCGCGCCACCTGATGCACGGCGGCCGGCTTGTAAGGCTTGCCGGCCAGGATGAAATCGCCCGAATCCGGCGGATACAACCCGGTGATGACGTTGAAGAACGTGGTCTTGCCCGCTCCGTTGGGGCCGATCAGACCATAGATCTGGCCACGGTCGATCTGGATGCCGACATCGTTCAGGGCCTGCAGGCCGCCAAAGCGTTTGGATGCGCCACTCACGCGCAGAACGGACTCGCTCATGCCTTGCCTCCTTCCTGCAGCGGCGTGGGCAGTTTGGTGAAACTCTTGCCGTGCTCGGGCGCTGGCCACAGGCCTTTGGGGCGCATGATCATGATCACGATCATGGCCAGGGCGTAGATGAGCTGACGCAGAATGCCGCTGTCGATATACACATGGCCGAAGGCATGCTGCTGCCAGTCGGAGATGAAGCCCATGTAGCGCAGGGCTTCGGGCAGCACCGACAGAATGACGGCCCCGAGGATGACACCGGGAATGTGGCCCATGCCGCCGATCACCACCATGGCCAGCACGATGATGGACTCCAGCAGCGAGAACGACTCGGGCGAGACAAAGCCCTGGAAGGCCGAGAACATGACTCCGGCCACGCCCCCGAAAGTCGCCCCCATCGAAAACGCCAGCAGCTTCATGTTGCGGGTATTGATGCCCATGGCCTTGGCGGCGATTTCATCTTCGCGCATCGCCATCCACGCGCGGCCGATGCGCGAATCCTGCAGGCGATAGCTCAGGATCACCACGCCCACCACCAGAATCAGGAACAGGTAGTAATACTGCGCCACCGAGGGGATGGTGAAACTGCCGATGTCGATGTTCTGATTCAGATCCCAGCCAAACAGATGAATGCCGTGAATCCCTGAAATACCTTGCGGGCCATTGGTGATGTTCACCGGCGCATTCAGGTTGTTCATGAAAATGCGGATGATCTCGCCAAAGCCCAGGGTCACGATGGCCAGGTAGTCGCCGCGCAGCTTGAGCACGGGCGTGCCCAGCAGAATGCCCGCGCTGGCCGCCAGGGCCGCCGCCATCGGAATGACCAGCCAGATCGACACATCGAAGCCGTTGGGGAACATCGCATTCAGCGCATCGAAATTGCTGGTGAGTTGGTTGGACGACAGCAGCGCGTACAGATAAGCCCCCACCGCGTAGAACGCGATATAGCCCAGATCGAGCAGCCCGGCCAAGCCGACCACGATGTTCAGCCCCAGCGCCAGCATGATGTAGAGCATGGCGAAAGCCGCGATCCGCACCCAGGCGTCGCCTGCGATCTGCAGCACCATGGGCAGCGCGATCAGCGCTGCGGCACCCGCGATGATCCAGACCCAATTCTTTTGTTTTTGCATGTTCGATCTCCTCAAGCGCGATCGGCCACGCGCTCACCCAGCAGGCCTTGCGGACGCAGAGTCAGCACCAGAATCAACACGATGAAGGCGAAAATGTCCTGGTAATTGCTGCCGAAGACGCCGTTCGTGAAGGTGCCGATGTAGCCTGCCCCCAGCACCTCGATCAGCCCCAGGAGCACCCCTCCCAGCATGGCGCCGGAGAGGTTGCCGATGCCGCCCAGCACGGCGGCGGTAAAGGCCTTCAAACCCGGCGTGAAGCCCATGTAGAAGTTGGCGGTCGCGAAATTGGCAAACCACATCACCCCGGCAATGGCCGCGAGCATGGCCCCGATCACGAAGGCCGAGGAGATCACGAAATTGGGATTCACCCCCATGAGCGAGGCCACGCGCGGATTCTCCGCCGTGGCGCGCATCGCCCTGCCCAGCTTGGTGTGATTGACCAGCCAGGTCAGCCCGGCCAGCAGCACCGCGGTGACCACCAGAATCATGATCTGCACCGGGGTGATGACAATGCCGCCGACGTTGATGACGTTGCTGGGCAGCAAGCCGGACGGAAACACCTTGTAGTCGCGCCCCCAGATGATCATCGCCAGCGTTTCGAGCAGGATGGACATGCCGATGGCCGTGATCAGCGGCGCCAGCTTGGGCGCGTTGCGCAGCGGCCGGTAAGCAATGCGCTCGATGAAGTAGTTGAGTAGGCCCGTCGCCAGCATGGCGATGACCAGGGCGATGACCACCGTCAGCCAGCCCGGCAAATGGGGCGCGAGATGATCGAGCAGCTTGAACACACTGTATGCCGTGAGAGCCCCCACCATCATCACGTCCCCATGCGCAAAATTGATGAGGTTGACGATGCCGTACACCATGGTGTACCCGAGAGCGATCAGGGCATACATGCTGCCGAGAACCAGACCGTTGACGATCTGCTGAAGAAAAATATCCATGCCTGCAATCTCCTGACGAGCGGATGGCTAGTAAGTAACGGCCGGACTCTTTTGGAGCGGCCGGGGTGAAACGCATAAACCGGTTTGATAAGCAAGGCGCATGCCGGGATCGTCGCACCGGTTGAGTGCATGCATCCTGGGGGACGTTTGGGAAGGTGGAGCGCCTCCGAGCGCGCGCGATACGGGCCGTTTCTTGGGCACGGCAGCACCCGGCAACGACGCCGCCGGGCGGGGGTGAACAGGCTTCATGGGTTGGTCTGGGAGCCGGGCTGTCCTGACCCCCTGTTTTTTTGGCTGGCGCGATGATAACCGCCTGCCTCGGGTCAACCGGCATCGGGTCAACCCGCAGTTTGAGGCCGCTCAGTCGCTGGGTGGCGGGGCCGCAGCACTGTCGCTTTCTGTGCCGGAAGTTGACACCACACTGCCGCGGGTATTGCGCTCGGTGAGGTCCTGCAGTCGCCGGGCGATGCGCTCCTCCACCCCGCGAGTCGTGGGCTGATAAAAGCGTGGCGGCGTCATGCCGTCGGGAAAATAGGTTTCGCCGGCGGCGAAAGCGTCGGGCTCGTCGTGGGCATAGCGATAGTCCCGGCCATAGCCCAGGTTCTTCATCAACTTGGTCGGCGCGTTGCGCAGGTGCAGCGGTACCGGCTGGGTGCCGTGCTCGCGGGCAAATGCGCGTGCGGCGTTATAGGCCTTGTAAACCGCGTTCGACTTGGGGGTGACGGCCATATAGACCACGGCCTCGGCCAGCGCCAGCTCGCCTTCCGGGCTGCCCAGGCGCTCGTAGGTCTGGGCGGCTTCGAGTGCGAGGGTCAGGGCCTTGGGATCGGCCAGGCCGATGTCTTCCACCGCCATGCGGATCAGTCGTCGGGCCAGATACCGCGGATCGGCGCCGCCCTCGAGCATGCGCGCGAACCAGTAGAGCGAGGCGTCCACATCCGATCCGCGGACCGATTTGTGCAGCGCCGAGATCAGGTCATAGGTCTGCTCGCCTCCCTTGTCGAAGCGCAGCAGGGTCGTGCCCAGCGTCTGCTCCAGCAGTTCTGCGGTGAGCACCGACTGCGTGGCCCGCACCGCGGCCTGCAGCGCCAGTTCGAGGGCTCCCAGCAGGCGGCGGGCATCGCCGTCTGCATGGCGGATGAGCCGGTCCTGGGCCGCGGCCTCGATCGCCTCGACACCACTGCCCTCGAGCGCTCGCTGCATCAGCAAGCGCAGATCGTCGGCATCCAGCGGTTCGAGCACGTAGACCACGGCGCGCGACAACAAGGCGCTGTTGACCTCGAACGACGGGTTCTCGGTGGTCGCGCCGATGAAAGTGAACAGCCCCGATTCGACATGCGGCAGAAAGGCATCCTGCTGGCTCTTGTTGAACCGGTGCACCTCGTCGACGAACACAATGGTCGACCTTCCCCGCTGAAGCGCGGCCTGCGCCTGGGCGACGGCATCACGAATGTCCTTCACCCCGGCGAGCACCGCCGACAGGGGCAAGAAATCGGCATCGAAGGCGTCGGCCATCAAGCGCGCCAGCGTGGTCTTGCCCACGCCCGGAGGCCCCCAGAACAGCATGGAGTGCAGGCGGCGCGTCTCAAAGGCGACGCGCAGCGGCTTGCCGGGCCCCAGCAAATGGCGCTGTCCCACCACCTCGTCGAGATGATGGGGGCGCAAGCGCTCGGCCAGCGGCGCATGCGCCCCCGGTCGCTTGGGCAAACGGTCGGGAGCGGGCAGATCCGCGTCGTCGAACAGGCCCGGACTGTCGCTCACGGCGC